>CACWVT010000019.1 GCA_902764345.1 uncultured Ruminobacter sp. | reverse complement strand
TCCTTTTACCAGTTTACCGGTATTGTTTTTCATGACGGAATTGTTTTTAAGGAAATTCAGAATCTTGGATTTAAAGCATTTTCTGATTTCTTCATTCGGAATATATAGACTGTAACTGTCATTTTCCGGAGAATGGGACTGCGGATCGAAGGTGAGATATCCGGTGTACAGCAGCAGTGTCCAGAAATCGGTGATGTCATGTCCTTTTAAATCACCGTAACACAGAGAGGTTCTTACTTCCGTGGTAATTGATTTGCCGTCCAGAAGATCCTGCATTTTATCGACGTCTTCAGGCTCTATAAATCCCATGAATTCTTCTATTACGTCGTTACCGCTGGTGTTTATCCAGTAGTTGTCCGCAATAATGAGATTTCTGTCCTCACCAAGCTTTTCATGGTTGTCATCACAGAAGGACATTACGTCCCATGGGCAGTATATGTGATTTTTCCCGAAGTAATACCCGTCGTAGTTACTTCTTACTCCTTCATAATAGTCGGTAAGACCATAGTAAGACAGTACCTCTCCAGTCTCTTTTTCAGTAAAACCAATTCCCTGAGAAATATCATCCTTGCCGGTATCAAGAACTGAACAGATTTTTAAATTGTTGAGCCCGGTAAAAATACTTTCCTTGGCTGCTCTCAGACAGCCGGTAAGCACGGCTCTGCCGAGGTAAAGATTGGTTTTTAAGGCATTGCCTAAGAACGGACTGATGATGTCAATCATTTCCTCGTAGTAGTTGTAATGGGCGGCCTTGGCAATGGGTACATCATATTCGTCTATCAGGAGTATTGGCTTTATTCCATGATGTTTGTACAGAAATTTCAGCAGATTGCTCAATGAATCAGTAACTTTATCTTTATTACTAATATTACAGATAAAATTTTTATCAGATACAATTTCTTTAAAAATATTCTTTTCTGCATCATTAAGCTTTTGACTTTCAGAGAGATAACTGAATGAACTATACAAATCAAAAACCATACATCCCATTTGATAGTATGCTCTCTCAAATTCACTCCCTGATACGTTCTTCAGTGAAATGAAAATAACCGGAAACTTTCCCATGTGTTCACGGCAAAATTCCTTATCCTCAAAGATTTTGGTGTTCTTAAACCACTTTTCCTGACGGGACACGTCTAGGATCAAGAGACAGAAAATCATAGAATGTTGACATGGTAAGAGTTTTACCGAAACGTCTTGGTCTTGTGATAAGCATTACGTCCGCTTTGTTTTCCTTGAATACGGTCTTGATAAAAGGAGTCTTATCGACGTAATAGCAGTCATTTTCAATAAGCTTATGAAATAATTCTGCTCCAATACCTATAGACTTTAACATTCTGTCCATCCTCTGAATCCAACGTCGGTTAACATGCTTCTCATGGAGTCTAGTCTAGCACATCTGTTGAATAATCTCAGTGAGATACTGTTAAACTTTAACTAAAACTAAATTGAGTAAGATAATAACGAAAATGGTTCTTCACGGAATTGTTGGGAGACAGAGAGATGCCGGGTATCTAATCAGGGTGAAGAAATACTCTTCATCCCGGTACTCAAAAGCTATTCTTTTAGCTACCTTAATTTTCCGGTACTGATGGGATGAGTAGCGTGAGCTACCGGTCCTCTCAGACGTCTCTCTTTCAACTCTGCAAATTTCTGCAGTTGCGGTATTCCACTTTCCTTCGCAGCCGTAAACCATTTCATCCATCCGTAATAGGCTTTTTCTTTATCACGTAATTCAAATAGTCGGTTCATTTCTTCCTTCATTGCATAGCAGGTGGCCAGATCACTGTGTGTGTTAAGTATTTCATCTAATGCTTCTCCTCCTGACTCGCTAAGATTCCGACTGTTGGTTAACACAGCCCAGCGTGCCTTTTTAAGCCGGGAGAAACCCTGACTTTCATTCCGTATGTCCTGTTTAAGTTTCTGCAGGGTTTCTTTATCATCAAAAGTTCCAGCCAGCTTTTTAATTCATTTGCCTTGTTCTGATGCTTTCTTGCCTCCTCAAGTCTGACGGAACCGAGAAGGACTCAGAAGTTCCATGTCATACTCCTCGAAGAACTTTCTGAAATCCTCCATGCCATGGCCTTTCCCCACCCACTGGATTTCTCCGGTTTCCAGATCCATTACGCAGGATGCATAGCTGTGGCCTTTGTGTATTGCAAATTCATCAACCTTTACGCTTTCTGAGGAATTCATCCATGATGCCAAGATGAATTTTCTTAACTGTTTCCCAATGAAAACCGGTAATCTCAGCAACTGCGGAAACAGGCATGTTCCGGGATAACAGCCCTTTAATCCATTCGGCTGCCCGTATGGTTATTTTGGTATTCGGAACTTTTGCGGGAATGGGTTCCATAAAATGATGTCCGCATTCTCTGCATTTATATCCGTGGTAGTGAAAAACAAGACTTTGTCTCTGTTTGGGAAGGAACGGAAAATCCTTAATTTCCGTGGAATGTCTGGCATGAACATACACGTTCATTTTCCCGCAAAAAGGACATCTCATGTCCAACGTTTGGCTGTTGCTTTCGAAAGAATATAAAGTTTTGGGGTCAAAGCTGTTTGAAACAGCAGTAAATGGTTAGCAAACTGAGTCTATCTGTGTATCACACGTCTGAAGGGGCATAAAGTATCTCTATTTGTTTTTTGTGTGGTAACTTAAATACCAGAATACTTTTGCCCCTTCTTCAATATCTACATTCCCAACAATTCCGTGAAGAACCCAAAAATTGTCCATACCAGTGAATATGCGGGCATTTGTGTTCAATTATCTTATCTGTAACAGGCGATAATATGATAATATGTTCATAACTGTTTACATTTGTCACGGCTTTTTATCCGGACATTCATAAACAAAAAACAATTTATAAAGTGAGGATGTACTGCATGTCGGCAACACGTTTGGAAAAACTCCGTAAAATCAGTCCTTTGGTCATTGGTGACATTATGCTGGACAGGTTTATTTACGGTAAGGTTGAACGAATCTCTCCTGAAGCTCCCGTACCGATTTTTAAATACGATCATGAAAAGGAAATGCTGGGCGGAGCCGGTAACGTGGTTGCCAACATAACGTCACTGGGCTGTAAATGCGATTTCCTCGGGGTTATCGGCAATGATGCCGAAGGCCGTAAAATATCATCTCTTCTCAAGAAAATCGGTGTACACAGCCATCTGCTGCGTCTCAATGACTATCCTACAATCGTCAAGGCAAGACTCATTGCCGGCAATAATCATATCGTCAGAGTTGATCATGAAAAGAATCTGCCGATTATCGCCAATGTTCTGGATCGTTTTGAGAGCATTCTGTCAAAGGCCATAAGAAGTGCCGACGTGGTTCTGCTTTCCGACTACAACAAGGGAATTCTTACCAAGGAAACCACGCAGATGATTATCAGCATCTGCCGCAGACTGAACAAGCCGGTCATCGCGGATCCTAAGGGCCTCGATTATTCAAAGTACCGCGGTGCTACCCTGATTAAGCCTAATCTCAAGGAATTCGGAGAAGCCACCGGCAGAAAATACTCTCCAAAGAGTGCGACCTTCCATGAAGAGGTTACCGAAGGTGCGTTACGTCTCATGGAGGAGCATGACATTGATAATCTCATTGTCACTCTCAGTGAATACGGCATGCTTCATATTTCCAGAAGTGAAAAGAAGGTTAACCACATCTTTACCGAAGCACGAGAGGTATATGATGTTTCCGGCGCAGGGGATACCACTCTTGCAACTCTCGGCATGGCAATAGGTTCGGGGATGCCGATAAAGGATGCCATGGTTCTGGCAAACAGGGCTTCAGGCATCGTGGTTGGCAAGCTCGGTACCGCCACGGTTTCATTTGAGGAACTCTGTGCCGCATGTTCAGGCACAGGCAGAACTGGAAACAGGGATTCGCTGCTTAAGGATGATGAACTGAAGACGGTTATCGGAAGGGCTCGTGCCCAGAACAGAACCGTAAAGGTCGTATACGGTGATTTCAGAAAGTTTGGAGCCGCTGAGATTGAGAAGCTGAATGACATAAAGTCAGGCTGTGACAGTCTTTTTGCCGTGATTTCCGGAAACGGGGCTGAATGCGATCTTGCAAGGGCCGTGCTCTGCAACCACATCGCCGTTGACGGCGTGGCCGTCTACGCCGATGCTGAGGCATGGCTGAAGGAACATCTTGCGGAACTTAAGCTGCAGCAAGGGGATATTATGGCTCTGGACAGCGCTGTTTAGCGTCCGGACCGTGTGTTTTTTGGAATTGAGGATTAGTTTATGATTATTGTTACTGGCGGCGTCGGATTTATCGGTTCATGCATTGTCGCCAAGCTCGATGAACTTAACATTCACGATGTTTACGTTGTTGACTGGCTCGGTACCGATGACAGATGGAAGAATGTTGCCAAGCATGAAGTGGGCGGTATTATCCTGCCTGAACAGCTTGATGAATTTCTTGAAGAACACAAGTCCGAGGTGACTGCAGTCATCAACATGGGAGCCATTTCCACCACCACTGAAAGTGATGTTGACAGAATACTCAGAAACAATCAGCAGCTTGCATGGAAGCTCTGGTGCTTCTGCCGTGACAACAATGCACAGTTCATTTACGCGTCATCAGCCGCAACATACGGTTCAGGTGAACACGGCTTTGTTGACAATGCCGACCTTGACTATCTCAAGTCTCTGCGTCCGCTTAATCCTTACGGCTGGAGCAAGGCTTCATTCGACGTGAAGGTCGCACGTGAACTGGCTGAAGGCAGAGCAACTCCAAAGCAGTATGCCGGTCTCAAGTTCTTCAACGTATACGGTCCTAACGAATATCACAAGGGCGGTCAGAAGTCAGTTATCGCCCATATCTTCCCTGCCGTTAAGAGAAACGAGCCTGTAAAGCTCTTCAAGTCGTACAGGGCTGATTACAAGGACGGCTGGCAGTTAAGAGATTTCGTATACGTGAAGGATGTGGTTGACGTTATCGTATGGCTGCTCCGCAACCCTCATGTCAGCGGTCTGTTTAATGTTGGTACCGGTAAGGCCCGTTCATTCTACGATCTTGCCAAGGCCACCTGGAATGCCATGGGTCTTGAAGAAAAGATTACCTTCGTGGACATGCCTGAAAACATCAGAGACAGATATCAGTACTTTACTGAAGCCGATATGACCAAGCTGCGTGCCGCAGGCTACGATAAGCCGATGACTTCTCTTGAGGAAGGCGTGGCCGATTACGTCATCAACTACCTGAATAAGGAAGATCCTTACCTGTAAAGTACGGGTAATGGAATTAACCGGTGAGAGTGCGGATGCCGCAGACGGCGTCCGCACGAAACGGCAATGTATTGCGTGCACGAATACCGGAGGTCCAGAACCTCCGGTATCCGTTTATGCAGGGAACAGAAAAGGCGGGTTTTTCAGAAGGAAAACAAAAAAGGAAAGGGCGGAAATCATGAAAGGAATCATTCTTGCCGGCGGAACCGGCAGCAGACTGTATCCGCTTACCGTGGCGGTAAACAAGCAGCTTCTTCCCGTTTATGACAAGCCCATGATCTATTACCCCCTGTCCATACTGATGCTGGCCGGAATCAGGGAGATACTCGTCATCACCAATCCTGAAGAACAGTATCTTTATAAAAGACTCCTAGGTGACGGCAGCCAATGGGGACTTTCCATCCGGTATGCATCACAGGAAGCACCTAACGGTCTTGCGGAAGCCTTTATCATAGGTGAGGACTTCATTGGCGGAGACAGTGTCTGTCTGATTCTCGGAGACAACATTTATCACGGTCATCAGCTGTCGGAACTGCTGCGTCGCTCTGCATCCCTCGAAAGCGGGGCCGTGGTATTCGGGTACAGGGTCAACAATCCGGAAAGGTACGGCGTGGTCAGCTTTAATGATAACGGCGAACCTGTGTCCATTGAGGAAAAACCGGAGCATCCGGGATCTTCATATGCGGTTACGGGCATTTACTTTTATGACTCGAAGGTGGTGTCTTACGCCAAAAGCATTAAACCTTCAGCCCGTAATGAGCTGGAAATCACCGATATCAATAATATATACTTAAGAAACGGTGAGCTTAAGGTGGAGATTCTGAGTCGCGGAGTGGCCTGGCTGGACATGGGAACTCCGGAGCTGCTGCTTGAGGCTTCATTGTATATTATGACCCTTGAAAAAAGACTCAACTGTCAGATATGTTCTCCTGATGAAATAGCCTACGTGAAGCATTACATTGATGCGGATCAGCTCAGACGAATTGCCGCAGAATACGGCAACAGCGATTACGGCCGGTACCTGACCGAGCTGGCCGGTTCCCGTAAGTAGATTAACCTTTGTTTCAGGAGATTCATGAGGTCTGTTCCTTTTATGTCTCCTGTTTGTTTCTGTTCTCTTCACTGTGTGAAAAGAACACCGGATTGTATGGATTATGCAGATAACCGAAACCGATATTCCTGATGTACTGATAATTGATCCAGTCGTGCATCGTGATTCCCGCGGAGAGTTTGCTGAAATAATACGGGCTTCCGATTTCAGCAGTTTTACCGGCGGAAAGAATCTGGTTCAGATTAATCAGTCTCTTTCCTCAAAAGGTGTACTGAGGGGACTGCACTGTCAGATGAGGCATCCTCAGGGCAAGCTTGTTCGCGTGGTTCACGGAGAGGTCTTTGACGTGGCCGTGGATCTGCGTCGGGACAGCCCTACCTTTGGCAGAAGCGTTTCCGTTGTGCTTTCGGCGGATAATCACCGCATGTTATGGATTCCGGAGGGCTTTGCCCATGGCTTTCTGGTGCTGAGTGAGTCTGCCTGTTTTATATACGGCTGTACTGATTATTATGACGCTGCCTCGGAACAGACCATTCTGTGGAATGATCCAGATCTGGCCATCTGCTGGCCGTCTGTGAAGAACGCCGACGGTTCCGTTCAGGCTCCGGTCGTCTCCGCAAAGGATGCGGCTGCCAAGGCTTTCAGGGATGCGCTTTATTTTTAGTTTTTTGGTTTTCTGCTTATTTACGTCTTTTGATTAACGTGTCGGCATACCACTGCTGTACAGGGGCTGATGCCTGTTTCAGTAGCCGTCCGGAGTGAGTGTCTATGAGTGAGTATATTATGGTTACCGGCGGAGCCGGATTTATCGGATCCAATTTCGCGGCTTATCTGCTCGAGCATTATTCCGATGTCAGGGTGTTGGTTCTCGATAAGCTTACATATGCCGGTAATCCCGCAAATCTTGACATGGCACGCCGTATCGGCGGTGACAGACTGCTGTTTGTGAAAGGGGACATATGCGATACCGTCCTCGTCGAATCACTGATAAGGGAATACCGCATTCTCAAGGTCGTGAACTTTGCGGCGGAATCCCATGTGGACCGTTCCATAGCCGATGCCGACGATTTTATAAAAACAAACATTGAGGGAACTTATTCTCTTCTCAAGGCCTGCAGAAAATGCTGGAATGACTTCGGAAAAACCGAGAATACTCGATTCCATCAGATTTCCACCGATGAGGTTTACGGTTCACTCAGTTCTCCTGATGACCGTCATTTTACCGAGGGACAGGTCTATCTGCCAAATTCACCTTACGCCTCATCCAAGGCTTCGGCAGATCTGCTGGTCAGATCCTTTAACCGCACTTATGGTCTCAATACTACCGTCACCCACGGTTCCAATACCTACGGCTACTGTCAGCATCCGGAAAAGCTGATTCCGATGACCCTTACCAGAGCATTAAACGGACAGGAAATTCCCATCTACGGCAGCGGAAACCAGGTGAGGGAATGGATTTTTGTAACTGATCACTGTAAAGCCGTTGATTATGTCTTACGCTATGGTAAGAGCGGTGAGCATTACAACATTGACGGCATACCGATGACAAACAATGAAATGGTTAACGGAATACTCTCCATGCTGGACTCCGTTCTTGAGTCCGATGCGGGACTCCGTGCCCGGTTCCCTGATGCCGCAGTATGCAGGGGAATGAGGTCTGCCGATTTAATACGACACGTGACAGATCGCCCGGGACATGACATATGCTATGCGGTCAATGCCGAAAAAATAGAACGGGAGCTTGGATTTAAGAGGGACGTTGAGCTTGAGGCGGGACTTCGCATGACCTTTGAATGGTATCTTGGAAACTGTCTGAAGTCCGAGATTTAGGATACTGGAGCTTTATTATGTCGGAGGGGCGTTTGCCGGAGATAGGACAGGGGGAATATCGTGAATATTTTGGTGATCGGTAAAAATGGCCAGCTGGCCACGGCTCTTGCCGAAAGATGCAGACTTCATCAGATTTCGGCTGAGTTTTTGGGACATGAAAATCTGCCTGTAACCAGTATGGTTGAACTGATGGAGCGTCTGGAAAAATCCTTCCTGGATGCCGAACCTGATGTTGTCATCAATACCGCAGCATATACGAACGTGGAAATGGCTGAGGAAGAAACCCTTTCCAACTATGACATCAATTCCCGTCTGCCGCTGTGTGTCGCTCTTATGTGCGGCAAGAAAAGAAAGCCCCTTATTCATATCTCAACGGATTTTGTATTCGACGGCCGTAAGAACGGAGCCTACAGTGAGGATGACGTCACCAATCCTCTCAACGCCTACGGCAAGGCCAAGCTGGCGGGTGAGGAAGTGGTACTTCAGACCGGAGGCAGGGCGATAGTAATCAGAACATCATGGCTTTTTTCCCGCAGAAGAAAAAATTTCATAACGTCAATAATCAGACGTCTCAGGGAAGGACATGATTTTAAGGTTGTTGACGATGAGGTAGGTGCTCCTACATTTGCCATGGATCTTGCCGAGGTATGTCTGCTCATTGCCGGCAGAATAATTTCCGAGCCCGGATTTAAAGACTGGGGTGTATACAATTACAGCGGTACACCGAATGCCAGCAGATTTGAGGTGGCGGATTTCGTCAGAACCGTGGTTCTCAGTTCTGGACTTCTTTCCGACTGTCCAAATATAGAACCGGTAAAAGCCATGGAGCTGGGCTTCGGCGTGGACAGGCCAAAAAACAGTATTCTGGATAATTCAAAAATTGTGAAGACCTTTAATGTAAGCCGGGGCAGCTGGAAGGATGAGATACGCGACAACATAATGGATTATTTTATGTAAGCTCATTGACGCTTTCACTGCGAAATACCATGGAAGATAGAACCATATCCGTCGGATATGGTTCTGTTTTTTGTTTTTCACGGAATTGTTGGCATAGGCGCTCTTACCATCCGACTAACAGCTATCGCTGCAAAGTAGGAAAGTGGGGCGGTTACTTTATTATATTTTCACTTTCTTGGATTTGGTGAACGTATAAGCATGTGTCCGTATATTTAGCCGGCAGCATCAGATTCTGATTTGGCTTCTGCTTCCTTTGTGCGTGCGATATCAGCTTTAGCTCTTTCAAGAGCTTCCTGACACATTTTACGGGCTGCCTCTATGAAATATCCGGCGTCATCGGTAAGATCGGTACAATTCATACGGGTTGTAGTCAGTCCGATTTTTTTGAGCCTCCGATCTACGTCATTGCGAATCTGTGTCAAAAATTTTTCCTTGTCACTGAAAATCTCTTCAGCGGAAAATGAGGCAATGGTCAGACGTAACTGTTCGTTAATAATTTTGTTTACCTGTTCTTCAATTTCGTTTGTTTTTTTGTCAAAAAGAAAGTTAACGGCTTTTTCTAAATCATCATTGCAGAGCACGACTGAAAATGCTATGGGCATTGTGATGCGTACATTGTTGCGTGCGGGAGCATCCTTCAGCGGAATCGGGAAACATAAAATCGGATAAGGTATGTATGAATAGTCCTGGATAAAAGGAACAACGAATGTTCCTCCTCCGGTGATATATTTTATGATTCTGTTGCGGTCATTCTTTTTGAAAACAACCAGAATCGTATCGTAGGGACATTTGACAAAACACACGGCAGGCAATATAAACATAATGCAGACTATAATAAAAATTATAATAAACGGAAGAATATTCATGATTATTCCTTTTTTTGGGCTTCCTGGAATCGTGTATATTGAAGAAGTGTCAGATAAGTTCCCATACAAAAAGCAGAGATGATTTACGTCTCTTCAAACGTATTATAAACAGATAAAATGCGCCGGCCAACCATTGCTGATGTTTTATTCCGCTTTGATCCTAAAACCTTTAAAATCCGGTTTTTATTTGTAAGTAACCGTCAGACCTCGAACATGAGATGTTTATTGGCAGAAAGAAAAAAGGCTGCAGAGATGCACGGTATATGGCCGGATGCCGTGGAATAATAACAGAATGACCAATATCGTGCCTACACGGAGAAAGAAAGCACTGCCTGAATCACCGCCTTACAAAGGTCGTCTGATAACGGAGTCAAAAAAATGCGGCGCAGACCGCGCCGCAGGGATGACAGATAACAGTTATCTGTTATTGCCTTTCTCACAGCAGTCATCCGGTACTGCTGTTTTTGCCATGGCGTTTTCCTGAGATTCCACATAGTCATAGATGGCTATCTGGGAGCGTACCTTTTTGCGGTTACCGCGAGGAACGTATTTGTTGTCCTGTTCCCTGTTGATGATACGGGCCTTCATGTTATCGCTTAACTGAATGTTCAGGATATTAAGAATATGCTTTTTAAGCTCCGGATCATAGATAGGAGTGCCTACTTCGATTCTGAGATCAAGATTTCTGGTCATCCAGTCTGCAGATGAGATGTAGAGTCTGAAATCGCCGTTGCTGTGGAAATACATGATGCGTGGATGTTCAAGGAATCGGTCTACTATGCTGATGCCCTTGATGTTGTCACTTAAGCCCGGAACGCCAGGAAGCAGTGAACACATGCCTCTGACTATAATGTCAATTCTGACTCCGGCTGCGGAGGCCTCATAAAGCTTTTCAATAAGTGATTTATCCACCAGGTTGTTAACCTTGAGAATGATTCTGGCTTCAAGTCCGGCCTTGACGTTCTTGATTTCGTTGTCTATCAGTTCGTAGATCTTCTTGCGGGCATTGATAGGAGATACCATAAGATGATTGAACTTAGGTCTTGTATAAGGATATTCGATGAAGTCAAATACCTTTTCAACTTCCTCAGTGAGATCCGCATTCTTGGTGAATAGGGCAAAGTCGGTATAAATCTTTGCCGTCTTTTCGTTAAAGTTACCGGTACCGATGTGGGCATAGCGCACAATGGCGTTGTCCTCAATTCTGGAAATCAGACAGAGCTTGGAGTGAATCTTGAGGCTTGGCATGCCGAACAGCACCTTTACGCCGGCTTCGGTAAGACGGCTTGCCCATCTGATGTTGTTTTCCTCGTCAAAGCGAGCCTTGAGCTCAACCACAACGGTTACGTTCTTGCCGTTGTTTGCCGCATCAATGAGTGAATTGATTACGCGGCTGTTGCTTGCCACACGGTAAATGTTTATTTTTATGGATCTTACGGCAGGATCGTAAGAGGCCTGACGCAGAAGCTCCGTAAAGTATCTGAATGAGTGGTATGGGTAGTAGAGCAGAATGTCACCGGCGGCAATGGCACTGAACATGTTTATGGCATTGTCGAACCGGCTGGAGTTCAGCGCAGGAAGTCTGGTGTGCTCCAGATATTCCCTGCCTACGTTCGGGAAGCTGATAAAATCCTTGAAATTGTGGTATCTTCCGCCGTCCATAACGGAATCCATGTCCTTTATGTGCAGCTGTTTGATGAACTGCTCCACCATGGCTTTAGGCATTTCCCTGTCGTATGCAACCCTAACCGGCATGGCTATGAGTCTCTGCTTGAGGCTGTGGGACATGTTTTCCAGAAGTGTTCTGTCCAGCTGTGCGGACAGGTCGTATTCTGCGTCACGGTTCATTTTTACGGTATAGGCGCAGATTTCGTCATAGTCAAAAAGACCGCAGAATATTCTGTTGAGACCGATTCTTATGACGTTGTCGAGAATCATAAGCACCTTGTCCCGTCTGTTGTCGGACGGGATCTGAATGAAGCGTGGCAGAATGTCGGTAGGTATTTCAATGAGAGCGTACTGATCCGGAGCGTTCTTCTTGCTCATTTTTATGAAGAGATAAGGGTACTTGTCCTTAAGAAAGGTTACCAGATCAATGTTCTCGTTGATGATTACCGGACTTATGTGCTTAAGCACGTTGGTTCTGAAATAGTTTTTTACCCATTCCAGCTGAGTTTGGGATATCTGATTCTCATCAAGCAGGTAGATGTTATGAGTGGTCAGTTCCTCCATCAGCTCCTTGTAGGTTCTGTCGAAGACCTTGCCGAGCTGCTTGACCCTTGCGAGAGCCTTTTTGAGAAGAGCACCTGCAGGTGAATTCGGACCGCTTTCCTCCTCAATCATTACCTGTCTTTTGAGTTCGGCTATCTTTACCTTGAAAAATTCATCCTGATTGCTTGAGTATATGCCCAGAAAACGAACTCTTTCGATAATGGGGACGGTTGGATCCTGTGCTTCCTGCAGAACTCTCTCATTAAAGGAAATCCAGCTTAATTCTTTAGCCATTAAAGTATCGTTTTTCATAATTACTCTCTGCCTGCGTGAGTGAATTTTATCAGCATGTGCCAAAAACATAATCCTTCGGGAACCTGATAACGCTGCCTTTATCAGAACAGTCCGAAGATTTTCCTGCGGTAGAAGGGCTTGGCGTCCTTAACGGCTTCGGTTACGAAACGGTTTGATTCGTCATAGCGCAGAAAGTCCAGAGGCATGTCTTTGACGTGCGGGGTACACAGCTTTCCCAAATCCCTGAAAAGGTGGGTAATGTCCTCGTCCCTGTCACTTGAATCAAGAATGATGAGGTAGCTGGAGTTGTTTTCCTTCGGTGCTTCAGGTCTTATCATCTTTCTTAAAAATGCGCGTTCAATGCACTTGTGGTTTCGGACAACCGCTGTAATGATGTCCTTCAGTGTCTTTGAGGACTCGTCCGCTTCCGTGATAACCACCTTTTCACCGGCCTTCAGGGTGTAGTTGCGGTTTCTGGTCTGTTCCTCGGCCTTTTTGATGATGTTTTTCAGCAGCTCGGTTGACAGGGTCATGGCCATACCGAAAGGATTGATTACAATCCCCTTAATACCGGTATCAGTTGCGGTAACTGCCTTTGCCAGGGCAGTAAACGGCTGAATGAACATGCCAGAGCTGGGAATGGTCATTTTGTCTGATTCTTCCTTGGAGGTGAATACCGGACAGTAGGTTTCCCGTTCATCATTTGTGAGAAGCACCAGATTGATTTCGGCACCGCTGTTTATGACGACCTCACCGCTGCCGTCCGCTTTTTCTTCGGTTTTTACGGCTTTCTTTTCATCTGAAATGTTAAACGGTACTACCACTTTGGCATTAATAAGCAGCTGAACAACCCTTTGGGTGTTGATCTGGGTGTTTGATTCACTGAGATTGGTTATTGCCTGTTCCAGCTTACCGTTATTGATTACGGATTCCGGGCTTCCGGCTGCGGCATTGCTGCCGTCATTGTTAAGAGTATTGTTTTCTGACATTTGATTTCGTACCGTTACAGTTAAGGTAGTTGTTATTTATATTTAAGAACTTCCGATGAGGGATGTTCAGCCTCCGGAGGTATGCTAAAACACACAGTTCCTATCATACAATATATTGGAATGCGGGGGATGTGAACATATACAAATATTTGCGGTTGTCCGGCTCTTTGGCATTCAGATTCGGGACGAAAATGCATGTTTCGGGGAATTATTCCGAATTAACGTGCATCTCCACAATTTTTTTGTATCTGGCTATGGCGTCGGGATGCTCCTTCCTGTACTTTACGCCGGAAGTCGTATCCATTATTTCGAGGGCTCTTGTACTGCCGCCCATGGCATAATCTTCAAGCATCTTATAGCCGATGTCCTTTGTTTCGGCGTTTCTGAAGAAGTATCTGGCGACAAATAGTTCAGGAGAAATGTTGTCTTCCTTTGTCAGCACCCTGTTAAGTTCATCCTGCCAGGCGTTGACACTCCTGTAGTCCTTAAGCAGGTAGAAATCGAGGATGATTTTACCGATTTCATCAGGAGTTGACGGAAGTACTTCAACAAGTCTGTCATAGGTTTTCTGGAAGGCCGGATCTGCTGTTGGCGTCATTCTGCCGCGCGGTATCTTTTCTCCTGGTTTGGAAGCGTCCGCAGCTGCTCTTCTTTCCATCATCAGTTTTCTGAAATTCAGACTGCGTACGTAAATGCTGTCCTTAACCAGCGTCATGCACTGCTTGAACTCGTACAGATAACCTGACTGCTGAAGATAGAGATAGTCCGGCGCATCCTCATCAAGGGTTGAGGCAAAGAGATCCGACATTTTGTCGGCACTTTCACGGATTCCCGTTCCGCATTCCTTGGCATAGGCCGTGAATTTGCGGCCAAGTTCGGGGTTCGGTTCAAAAATCCCGTTGTTATCCGCATCGAACGTATTGAGAAGCAACGGGAGTCTGGCAGGATTTCTTTCCGGAATGGTAACGCACCCGCAGAGGAGCAGCGCCATCAGTATGTAACCTGTTTTCATTTTCATGCCTTTCCGTCCGTTATGCTGTTAAACGTGAATGCCGTAGCCGTCAGAGCGGAGTATAGAAATTTCTGCTTTTCTGGAAATCGCCGGAAATTTCCTTAACAACCCTGTCATCGTCAAAAAGAACCACCAGAGTTTTGAATTCGGGATCGCTCCAGCCTTTGCGGACAAAGTTTATGTAATACCATCTGGTATTGTCCAGGGGATCCAGAAGCATCGGTGTGCCCAGTACGAATTTCACCTGTTCCTGAGTCATTCCCACACGCAGCTTGTCAACATCCTTCTGTTCTGTAAAATTGCCCTGATATACATCGGGTCTGTAGGCGCATCCGTCCGCACAGAGTGTCATGACGGTGAGGCCAATGACTGATAAAAATCTTACAGCCGTCTTTTTCATAAAAAAAATAAATCCTTCTGGTCTGTCTGATATCCGGTCAGCACAATATGTTTCATATTCTAGCACACAAAAAAGCTGTTTGCTGAGATGTGCGGTCATTATTAGGTGATTGGACATTTCTGCTGACCGGAAAGTTTCCGGGAGGCATCATTTAATGACAGCCTCTGATGTCAGCAATCTCCTTCCCGGATTTTACTGCGGCCTCGGCCGCACTCTCTTCAATGTCCGGCATGTTGAGATAACTTTTTACTAGTGCGTCAGTCGTAAGTCCGCGGCATTCGGCTGCGGCACGCGCATAGGCCAGTCCTCGCAGTCTGGTTTCTCCGTCAGCTGATGAAGCATATTCCTCCGCAAGCGCTTTATAGGCTTCCTTCATGCCCCTGTCAGCGGCCTTTTCCAGCAGCGAGATCGGATAATCGTGATTTTTGGAGTATTCACCGGTAAGAAAATCAAAGAACGAGAGTTGGTGTCCGGACTTATTCTCCGGAGTGACGTTCATTCCGGAATCAGCCGGTTTTTCTGCGTGAAGAAGCCACATGGCACCGTAGACCATGGCATGCGGATTTCCGTTAAGAAGAAGTTTCTTTAATTCTGCGTTGCCTGAATCGTGGTCATGGAGGCCCAGTTTCTTAAAGTCATCGTGCATACTGATTTCCGCCCGTCTGAACAGTGCCTTTTCGCTGCCGCAGGCTGCGGCACGGTCAAGATATGCAATAGCCTGTCTGCCGGTGGATTCGTTTTTGTTTTCCTGCTGCAGATAGGCGTTGAGTATGATGTCGGCCAGATCGGCATCGGCATCGGCAAGGTGAGCCGCAGAGGCCTTTTTCAGCATGCTTATGTGTCTGCCGATGTTAGGGGCCATGTGTTTTCCTTCGATGTAAATGCGGGACAGCAGATAGAGTATTCGCGGATCGTCAGAGACCTGCGCCGCATTCGTGCATATGGTCAGAGTGTCGGGAACTCCGTGCATATAGGCGTCACTGCATGCCGCATACTCCTTTACCGCCTTTTCCGTAAGGGATTCGGGCGAGAAGCAAACCACGGATTCCCCGGATGCCGCCATGCCTGATACCGGCAGCAGGACGAGGATAATCCCCGAAAGAGACTTTCTCAGTAAATTATGAATAGTGCTCATGTTTCATTCGTGTCATCGTGCATAAAAAAACGGTGTGCCGCATCTAATGCGGAACACCGTTATATTATACGGAAGCGGAGATCCATTGGGATGGTTCCTGCCGACGTTTGCGCCCTGATTCAAAGTTTTTGCCGCATGAGGCGCCCGCTGAGGACATCAGTATCTGTAAATTCTGAATTTATGATGTCTGAATAGATAAATGCTTCGGACTGCAAATGCAAGGGTAAGACTCCAGTAGCAGAATACTATGACGCCCCACAGACCGTAGAGTCCGTACTTTCTGCCGAAGAAATCGGTAAAGCCCACCAGATATCCGAGCGGGGCACTGGCACACCACAGAATGGCGAAATTTATCAGCATCAGGTTTTTTGTGTCCTTAAAACCGCGAAGGATTCCGAGTCCCACGCCAAAAATCGAGTCCTGTACCTGGAACGCCAGAACGGCCCAAAAGAGTGGGGCGGCCAGTGCATGGAGATTCGGATCATCGGTAAAGAAGTCAATGATCCTGTGGCGGAATATGAATATGCACAATCCAACAGGAATGATCATTGCGTGTGCAATGACGGCGGAGGCCTTTACGGAGAGTATTGCCTTGCTCTTACTGCCTACGGCCAGGTTGTTGCTTATTCTTATGGCTTCGGCAGTGGATACGGCAACCGGCAGCATGAACACCATTACGCTGACAATGCTTGCTATCTGGTGTGCGGCGGTATAGGAACTGCCGAGATGGGCAGTGGCGTACCCGAAAAAGTAATAGGTAAAGTTTTCAATGAGAAGCGCAATGGAGATTGGAAAGCCGATCTTGAAGATGTGCTTGATGATTGCAAAATCCGCGACTTCCTTTCTTCCCAGAATGTGGAATTCCTTCAGCTTGCCGCTGTATCTGCAGAACAGCAGGATAATGACAAAGGCTGTCCAGGTAATGATGGCGGTGGCCACACCGCATCCGACGGCACCCATTGCCGGTATTCCCAGCTTGCCGTACATGAATATGTAGTTAAGAGGTATGTTCAGAATAACCGAAACAATGCCTATAATCATGGTCGGTACGGCAACCATCACGCCTTCGGCAGTGTTTTTCATGAGGTGATAAAGACTCATTCCGGGAAAAGCCAGGACTATCAGGTTTATATATGACGTGGCCTTGCTGATGATTTCCGGTTCAAGGTCGGTAAGTCCGAGCAGATAACCGGGAAGAACGAGTAGCGCTATCATGGAAATCAGGGTGATAATCATGAGCGGAAACAGCGCATTATGGGCATACTTCGGTATATCCTCAGGCTCGTTCTGACCGAGAAGAGAAGCCACTATCGGGGACAGGCCGAGGCAGATGCCGATGCTGAGCAGTGACAGCGGTATCCAGAAGCTGCATCCGAGTGATATTGCGGCCAGATCCGAAATGCCGAGACTGGATGCCATCACCGTGTCTATGAGTCCTAGCAGTGAAGTGCTGAGCTGTCCGATGAGAATCGGTATCACCAGACGGAGCTGCTGGAATATTTCATTTTTCAGAACGCCCTTGTACGAGCTGCTGTAGGTCGATCCCTGGTTCTTCTGTGAATTCATGTCGTTATCTTTTAATGGGTTTTGTGTTTCTTTATCATTCGCACGCATGTTCCGGCCCGTCCCGGTGGGATATGAATATCAGATACGGTCTGCGTGACTAGCTTTTGTTATGAGTTTTTTATTAGACGGGGCGTGCATTATATCTCAATATATCAGAATTCGCTTGTGCAAAAAACAAACCGTTTTTAAATATCTGCAGTGCGGAACATAATACGCGGTTTGCCTCATCGGTAAAAAGGAATGCGGTTACGATCCCGGACAGCAGTACGGCGAATCGGAATCATGGCATGGTTTCCGCCATCCCGCACGTTAAAACTCTTGCAAAATTCATCTCATGTCATTATATTGTACGGGTCTGTTTTTTCGGGAGAATTTTGTACACCCGGAGCAGACAGGACTTTTTACGGAAATACCCGAAAAACCGCCTACAGTGTTCTGATACGGTATGTCAGCCTGCGTTTTCAAGGGTATCTTTTTTAAAGATGTTTTATTTGTTTTAGAGTACATGATACTTGGTTTGTATCAGTACGTATGAGGTTAGGATAATGCCTGCTATTACTCTTCCTGACGGAAGTATTAAAAATTTTGAAAACCCTGTTTCAGTTTATGACGTTGCTCAGAGTATTGGCCCTGGTTTAGCCAAAGTCTGTGTTGCCGGTAAGGTGAACGGGGAACTCGTTGATGCCTGTGAACTTATTACCGAAGATGCTTCATTAAGCATCATTACTCCTAAGGATCAGGAAGGTCTTGAGATCATCAGACACTCATGTGCGCATCTTCTCGGTCACGCCATCAAGCAGCTGTGGCCTGAAACCAAGATGGCAATCGGTCCTGTAATTGACAACGGCTTCTATTACGACGTTGATCTGGACCATACCCTTTCAGAAGAAGATCTTGCCAAGCTTGACGAAAGAATGCATGAACTTGCCAAGACCGAATATGACGTTGTCAAGGAAAGAGTAACATGGGACAGGGCTCACGAGGTATTCGGTGAAAGAAACGAACCTTACAAGCAGCTTATCCTTGAAGAGAACATCTCTCATGATGACCATCCTGCACTTTATCATCATCTTGAATACATCGATATGTGCCGCGGTCCTCATGTTCCGAACATGCGTTTCTGCAAGTTCTTCAAGATTACAAAGTCTGCCGGTGCTTACTGGCGCGGCGACGCAAAGAACAAGATGCTTCAGAGAATCTACGGTACCGCATGGGCTGACAAGAAGGCTCTCGATGCATACCTGAAGAGACTTGAGGAAGCAGCAAAGCGTGACCATCGCAAGATTGGTCCTCAGCTTGACCTTTATCATATGCAGCAGGAAGCTCCTGGCATGATTTTCTGGCACAACGACGGCTGGACCGTATACCGCATCCTGGAAAACTTCATGCGTGAAAAGCTTCATAAGTACAAGTACATCGAAGTTAAGACTCCGTTCATGATGGATCGTGTTCTCTGGGAACGTTCAGGTCACTGGGCTAAGTACTCTGAAGCAATGTTCACCACCAGTTCTGAAAACAGGGATTACGCAGTTAAGCCTATGAACTGTCCTGCTCACATTCAGATTTTTAACCAGCGTCTGCACTCATACCGCGATCTTCCTGTAAGAATGGCTGAATTCGGTCAGTGTCACCGTAACGAACCTTCAGGTTCACTTCACGGCTTGATGCGCGTAAGAGGCTTTACTCAGGACGACGCTCATATCTTCTGTACCGAAGAACAGGTAATGTCAGAAGTAAGCAGATGTATTCAGTTCGTATATGACGTATACGGCTCATTCGGCTTTAACAACATCGATGTTAAGCTTTCAACCAGACCTGAAAAGCGTATCGGTGACGACGCATTATGGGATAAGGCGGAACACGACCTCGCTCATGCACTTGACGAAAACGGCATCGCTTTCGAATATCAGCCTGGCGAAGGTGCGTTCTACGGTCCTAAGATTGAATTCACCCTTCACGACTGTCTTGGCCGTGATTGGCAGTGCGGTACCGTACAGCTTGACTTCTTCCTCCCGCAGAGACTGGAAGCAACCTACATCGGTGAAGACAACGAAAAGCACAACCCAATCATGATTCACAGAGCCATCCTCGGTTCAATGGAACGTTTCATCGGTATCCTTACCGAAGAATACGCCGGTGCCTTCCCAACCTGGCTTGCTCCGGTTCAGGCCGTAGTAATGGGTATTACCGATGCTCAGGCAGATTACGTAACCAAGGTTACCGACATGCTCGATGAGGCCGGAATCCGTGTTAAGTCAGACCTCAGAAATGAAAAGGTCGGCTTCAAGGTCAGAGAACACACTCTGATGAAGGTTCCGTACATGCTCGTATGCGGCGCCAAGGAAGTTGAAAACGGCACCGTATCAGTAAGAACCAGAAAGGGTGAAGATTTAGGTTGCTATTCAATTTCCGACTTGATTTCTTTAATCAAAAAGGATATTATTAGCCGCGGAATTAGTAACTCAGAGGAGTAATACCATTAATAACGTAAAGAAAACCGGCAAACAGGCCGCTAATAAGACCAGAATAAATGGTGAAATTAGATACCGTGAAGTTCGTTTAATCGGTCTCGATGGAGAAGCTTTAGGTATAATGAGTTCTTCAGAAGCTTTAAACAAGGCTACTGAGGCAGGTGTTGATTTAGTAGAAATCAGTCCGAATGCAGAACCGCCTGTATGTCGTATAATGGACTATGGTAAATTCCTCTACGAAAAGAGTAAGGCTCAGAAAGAGCAGAAGAAAAAGCAAAAGCAGGTGCAGGTAAAGGAAATCAAATTCCGTCCTGCAACTGACGAAGGCGACTATCAGGTAAAACTTCGCAACCTGATACGTTTCCTGGAAGATGGTGACAAGGCTAAGGTAACCATGCGTTACCGCGGTCGTGAAATTGCTCATCAGGACATCGGTCTCGACGTTATGAAGCGTATTGAAAAAGAACTTTGTGTCGACAGAGATCTTGCCGTGGTTGAATCTGCCTCTAAGATGGAAGGTCGCCAGGCTGTCATGGTGTTATCACCTAAAAAAAGGTAGTAATCCGGGGAAGTTAACCAAAGTGCGGTACGAAAGTACAGCCTCCCGTATTATGTGTTTTTAATATTCCAATGTGGAGTTTTTTTATTATGCCAAAAATGAAAACTGATAAGGGTGCTCATAAGCGTTTTAAGAAGACCGCTAACGGCTTCAAGCGTAAGCACTGTAATCTTCGTCATATTCTGACTAAGAAGTCTACCAAGCGTAAGCGTCATTTACGTGCGATGACCATGATTCATAAGTCTGATCTTCGTAACATCGTTAATTTATTACCTTACGCATAACAGAGGAGTAGTTAGGAAATGGCTAGAGTAAAACGCGGTGTTACCGCTCATGCACGTCATAAGAAGGTTTTAAAGGCTGCCAAGGGTTACTACGGTGCACGTTCACGTGTTTACCGTGTTGCAGTTCAGGCTGTAACCAAGGCTGGTCAGTATGCTTATCGTGACCGTCGTCAGAAGAAGCGTCAGTTCCGTCAGTTATGGATTGTACGTATCAACGCTGCTGCTCGCGTAAACGGTTTATCATACAGCAAGTTCGTATGTGGCTTAAAGAAGGCATCTATCGAATTAGATCGTAAGATCCTCGCCAACATCGCTGTTAATGATAAGTCAACCTTTACTGTACTTGTAGAAAAGGCTAAGGCTGCTCTCTAATTCAGTAAATTGACATACTGTTAATATTTTGGTGAAATGTACCACACCTTAGGGTGTGGTATTTTTTTGTCTGATTTTTACCGTAGGAATTCGGTAAGCGCATTTAATGCACGACCGTTTCCGTCAGGTTCGGAGATTTCAATGATTGCTTTACTGCAGCGTGTTAATCACGCAAGAATAAATGTCGACGGCAGGTGCATTGCCTCAATGAATAGCGGAGTGCTGGCATTTATTGCCTACGAACGCGGTGATACACCGCAGAAATCGGCGCGTATGCTTGAGCGTATCTCAAATTACCGCATTTTTAGTGATGAGGCCGGTAAGATGAATCTCAATGTTGGCGATGCCGGTGGCAACATGATGCTGGTACCTCAGTTTACGCTTGCCGCCAACACGGACAGAGGTAATCGTCCGAGCTTCGATACGGCAATGCCTCCTGCGGATGCGGCCGTAATGTTTGCGGAACTTCTTGAAATGGCCAGAGCAAAAAATCCTGACGTGCAGTGCGGCATGTTCGGTGCAGACATGAAGATTCTCCTGGAGAATGACGGGCCGGTTACTTTTTCGCTTCACGTATAGTTCCGTGCGGTGTCAGACCGCAGATGAATATCCGTGGAGTGTCCGGCATGAACATACACGTTCATTTTCCCGCAATAAGGACATCTCATGTCCGACGTTTGGCGGTTGCCATTGGAAACACTGTTACACCTGATACCTTGATTCGCATTTACGGTGAGGTGGATAATGAAATTTTCGAGCGTACGAAAGTTGACGTGTTCAGAAGCAGACTTAATCCGTAAGAGCCTTTAGGCCTTGGATGAATCAAATCATAAAGCTCCATAAGAAAAGGCTGCCTTCCGGGCAGCCCTTTGTTTTATCATCTGTTCACTGGGGGAAGGTTAAATACTGTGAACGCCGAAGTGTTCCTGTGAAATCTTGACTCTTTCTTCAGGTGGCAGATAGCCGTACTTTTCAATGAACGCTTCCACAAAATGAAGTCTCGGAAGAAGTCCCGCACCGTTAGCAGTCTGAATGGCCATGCCGGGACGGGCATTAAGCTCAAGGAGCAGAGGTCCTCTCATCTTATCAAGAACTATGTCAGTACCGATATAGCCGAGGCGTGACATGTCATAGCATCTTGCGGCAAGATTCAGAACGTTTTCCCACTGCGGAACCTGCAGGTTGGAGAGCAGGGCTCCCGTATCCGGGTGCTTTTCAATAGGATTGTTGAACTGCACTGCACGGACAGCCTTGCCTGAACGCAGACATATGCCCACGCCCACGGCTCCCTGATGCAGATTCGCCTTGCCGTCGGAAGCCGCGGTGGAAAGACGCATCATGCTCATTACAGGATATCCCTGGAATACGATTACGCGTACGTCAGGAACGCCTTCATAGCTGTAGTCGGCAAATACGTCATCAAAGTTAATCAGATCCTCAATCAGGGCAAAGTCCTGTTTACCGCCCAGTGAGAACAGCCCGGCAAGAATATTGGATATGTGTCTTTCTATGTCCATGGCGCTTAAGGCCTGACCGTTAGGCTTATAGAAAGAGTTTCCTTCGGTTTTTGTAATAACCAGAATGCCCTTGCCGCCGGAACCATGAGCAGGCTTGATGCAGAAGCCGCTTCTGTCCTTTACGATTTTTGTAAAGTTTTCCACGTCATACTGATGCTTGATGGAACCGATCAGATTGGTTGTTGAAACCTTGTTCTTGAGCGCCAGTTCCTTGGTCAGCAGTTTGTTGTCGACCAGAGGATACAGGGCTCGTTCGTTATAGCGTCCGATATAGTTTACGTTACGCTGGTTCATTCCCATTATCCCCAGTCTTCCCAGGGTGAACGGAGAGCAGTATTTCTTTAAAGGCCATAAATTCATATTATAAATCCTTTTTCAGCTCTTTGATTTCCTGCTTCAGTCTGTCTGCTTCAAGCTTCTGTCCGGTAGGTGAGTTGATCTGTTCTGCAAGCGGTTTGAAACGTTTTAATTCGCTTAAGCGGTAGCCGGTGTAGTTACCCATGAGGAGAACCGCTGCCAGAATTATCAGCTGCAGACCAAGGAAGTTGAAGGTAATGTGCTGAATGATGGTATTGTTCATGGCAAGGTATGCAAGCACGGCCACAAGCAGTGAGCCGGAACCCTGTTTCATTACCTCTCTAGGGCCTTCTTCTTCCCAGAGAATGGACATTCTTTCAATTGTCCATGAAAGAATAATCATCGGGAAGAATGTAATCTTGATGCCGTCTGAAATACCGATCTTATAGGTGAGGAAGCTCAGAATGCCGATAATGCCGATAACCGCAATGATAACCGTCGATATTCGGGCTACCAGCAGCAGGTTAAGGTGAGACAGCCATGAACGGATGATAAGACCGATGCCCACGATTGCCAGGAAGCCGATGAGACCTACGGAAAGGTTGGTCTGGAGGAATGACATGGCAATAAGTACCGGCATGAATGTACCTGAAGTCTTGAGGCCTACGATTATGCGCAGGAACACTACGATGAGAACGCCGATAGGAATGAGAAGTACGCTCTTGAATACGGCTCTTTCCTCAATAGGAAGGGTGTTGACGGAAAGGTCAAAGTATTCCTTACCCTGAGAGTTTGTTACGTTGTGCTTCAGGTCAAAGGCCTTCTGGTCACTGATGAAGTTGCGGACGATGGAGAAGTTTACGCTTGCGTTTTCACCGCCGGTAACGTCAATGGTTGAACTGTTGTTGTTATTCCAGATGAATACGTCCTTGCCGAGACCGATTGTTTCGGAGGTTGGATCAAAGATGTGGTATTCGTTGTTTTCATTGAACACGGCAATGTAGGTTAGAAGCTTCTGGTTTCTTCTTCCGTCTTCAAGCTTGATGGCGGTTACCTGCTGGGCCGGAATATTGGCAAGGTTCAGAATCTTGACGATGAGGTCTGCCTTCTTGTACTTGTTGAGAAGAAGCTTGGCATTCTGATCCTGATTGTTCAGTTCCTGGAAGATTTCATGGGTGAGGCTGAAAGGATCAACGCTTCTTGAGTAGGCTGCGTCCTTTATCTGCACCATGGCGGTATAGTAAGGCTCCGGTTCAAGAATTTCTGAAACCTCAGGCACGGTCATGAGGGTGTTGTTGAAGGCTTCATCGGCAAGAACCTCAACTCTGTAGTACAGGGTCTGATTGCCTGATGCGAGTCTCTTGCTCCATTCAGCTCGCTGCTGACCGTTTACGTCCTTGTATATGAGTCCGTAGTCAGGGCTTGCGGATGTTTCGTTAACGACTTTGTATCCCGGCTGCTGAGTCGGAATGGCAAAGGATACCTTTACAGGCAGGTTTTCCTTATTGGCCTGAAAGGTTATCTTGGCTTCGATGTCCCATGCCACGTTCTTCTTGCCCGGAAGCCACGGCACGGAATAGGTGATGTGCTGATAGCACATCAGACTTATGCCTGTTATCAGAAGTAAGGCTATAACAAGGTAGTACACTCCACGACTTATCATGATATTTTGTCCTGAATATTATATGTTTTTTAATGTTTAGATTAGTTAAAGGAATAAGCTTCAGGTTCCTTTTTCCTGATGATATCAAATGTGCCAATTATAAAAGAAATAATCAGAAGATAAACGGGTTATCTTCTGATTTTGAGGGCTTTATTTACTTGGCGGGTTTTGCTTCATTCCCTGCAGCTACGGCTTTTTCAGAGGCGGCAGGTTTTGCCGGAATTTCCTCTTTTCTGCTTTCCTTTTTCTGCAGATTCTTTTTGGTGTTGTCCTGATAGTTTGTAAAGACGGTATTTGCATCTATTCTCTTCTGAATGTGGTGCCTTGACACGTCAACCACGGCAATGTCCTTGATGAATTCCCTGCCGATGAGTACCGGGTAGGCCATGCTTGTTCTGTTCTTGAGTGAGAACTCAGCCTTGCCGGTATAGTTGTCCACCTTTACTGTAAGTCTGACAACAGGTCTGTCTTCGAGCTGACCGTTGCCTGAGGCCTGTCTGATCTGGGTGTTGCGTACCCATGGAGCCTCAACGACGATGACGTTGTCATCAGTAAGCGGAATGCCGAAACGGTACCAGGTCTTGCCGTCTCTTTCAAACTTTTCAGCATCTACGGCACTTATTGATGAAACAGCGGCGCCGGTATCGATACGGCCTTCGAGTGAGGCATCTGCTTCACCGATGTAAATCCACTCAACTTCGCCGAAGATCATCTTGCCGTCAGATAGTTTGGTGTTGTCTGAATTCATGGACTTTACTTCCCTCTGAGGTTCTGCGGTGGCGTTCATTCTGCTGTTCATGGTGTTCTGCAGTGACTTTATGTTTCTGTTGACCTCGGCGATATCCCTGCGGCTGCTGCCGGCAAGGTCAATCTTTTCGTTAAGCGCCGCCATGTCGGCAGTTCTTGAATTCTGTAATTCCGCAATCTCCGCCCTGATGGAACTGAGTTCAGGGAGAATCAGAGCCTGCTGGGCCTTTAATTCATTGAGTGCGTCCAGCGAAGCACTGTTCTGTGCGGTACCTGCTGTCTGACAGCCTGTTGCTGACAGTAAAATCACGGCAATGGCTGAGCATAATTTCTTTGTATGTCTGAGCATGTCTATCTACCTTTTTTCCTGGCTGTAAATACGGCTCTTGTCGGTGCCTGATAACCTTCGACGGTTCTGGTATGATCATTAGGATCAAGGAAGTCTTCCAGTGATTCCGTAATCATTAATTCTGTGCGTCTCTGTTCCTCGGTTGTTGTCATGCACACATCTATTAATTTTACATCAATATATCCGCATCTATTTAATAAATTTTTCAGTGATGGGATCGAAGGTATATACCAGATGTTCGGCATCTTGGCATAACGGTCCTTAGGAATCAGAACCGTATTTTCGTCTCCTTCGATGACCATCGTTTCAAGAACGAGCTCTCCGCCCGGTACCAGCTGGTTCTGCAGCTGCATCAGGTGATCCACCGCACTTCTGCGATGGTAGAGAACTCCCATTGAAAAAACTGTGTCAAAGGCTTCGAGCGCCGGCAGCTGTTCGATGCCGAGCGGAAGCAGATGAATCTTCTGCCGGATTTCTTCCGGAGCAGTGCGTTTAAACAGTTCGAACTGGGCGGTAAAAAGTGCGCACGGGTCTATGCCCACGACTCTTTCGGCTCCTTCGCCGAGCATGCGCCACATGTGGTATCCGTTACCGCATCCCACGTCCAGAATTTTGCGTCCCTCAAGAGGAGTAATGCCTCCGAGCAGACGGTCCCATTTCATGAAGCTTCGCCATTCCGATTCAACCTTTTCGCCGAAGAGCTCATAAGGTCCCTTGCGCCACGGCATCATCTCCTTAAAGAGATTCTTAAGCATCTGATGCTGTCCTTCGGTGATTGCGTCACCACTGCCAAACGACACGTAAGGCTGTTTGAGATTCAGGGATTCGGCGTGCAGCGGTCTGGTGCGTTCCAGTATTTTTTCATACCTGCGGAATTCCTGTCCTTCTGCCGATTTCAGGAAGTTTTCCAGATCCTGAGGAAGTCTTGTCAGCCATCTGCCGAGACTCGGATCTCCTGCAATTATTTCCAGAAACTTATTGAAGGGACTGAACATGAAAAATCACTCCATGAAAATATCGTTTGTAACACGATGCGTAGTTTAATGTTTTGCACCGTTTTGGTAAACAGATTTTTACGGCCTGAAAATAAAAAATACGGCCGTCACGCACGGGAGTCCGTCGCACCCGAAAATCAGAACTGCAGACCGCAACGTACGGGTGAACGGCAAGGCCTGTTTTCGGGAAAAATCTGCGGCTTATTCTTACTTTATGGCGATAATCGATCCGAAGTTAAAGCATTGGTACCATACGGATGCATGAGAGAATCCGCAGTCCGTCAGTCTGCTGATGTGAGTCGGAATGTCATCGGAAATAAGCACGTTTTCGAGGGATGTCCTCTTCTGGCTTATTTCAAGATCGGAGTAACCGTTTGCCTTCTTGAAATCCAGGTGAAGGTCAAACAGCGTGTCCTGTATGGTTTCGTCGGTGAATCTGAATTTTTCACTGAGAACAAGAATTCCGCCGGGAACCAGGGCATCCGCAATTTTCTTCATCAGGGCATTGCGTTTTTCAGGAGCAATGAACTGCAGTACGAAGTTGAGAACAACCACGGAGGCCGGTTCGAAATCAAAGTCGGTAATGTCACCGGAGATAATGGTGACCTTTCCGTTCCCCTTGTATCCTTTCACAATTTCCCTGGCTCTTGATACCATGGCTTCGGAATTGTCGATGCCGATGACCTCACAGCCTTCGGCCGCATATCTGTTCATTTCTATGCTGCATGCTCCCAGACTGCATCCGAGATCATACAGTTTTGTACCGGGCTTTGAGAATTTTGCCGTATACATGCCTATGGCACTGACAATGTTGGAATATCCCGGCACTGATCTTTTAATCATGTCCGGAAATACGTTGGCTACAGTGTCATCAAAAGAAAAATCACCGATGCGGTCACGCGGTGCCGCAAAAATATTGTCATGCATAGTCAGATAGCTTCCATTGTCTAAAAACCTGCCAATTATAACAGAAATCGGAAGGATGTAACATTCTGACGTTGACGGCGGAATTCAGGCGGAGAAGGTGAAATTAACCGTCAGATTTCGTGTCTTCTTCTCTTCAGAAAGGAGATGAAGGCGAGATTCCAGTGGGCATCATCCTTTACGGCCTTTGTGGTAATCCAGTAGCTGATGAAGTCATTAAGCTCGGACAGGTTATACGAGATATCACTGAGACCGCTGAACACGGCCTGTTCGGAAAACTGCGCGGACGGCTGCCATCCGGCGTGCATGCGGTACAGCCTGAATGAGAGGTCGGATATTCCGCCGTCGAATTTTGCGGGAAGTCTGCAGAGGATACCGTTGTAGTACGGCGTTCCGTCACTGAGAACCGAAGCCGGGGCGTTCTGCGGTTCAACAAGCCCGGATTCGATGAGTTCCAGTATGTAACCGTTGATTTCCGTGGCATTCGGACTGTATGCCGGGCTGCCGTCGGGGTTCAGAATGCTGATGCAGCGGGATGCGGTTACGTAGTCAAGAATGATTTCGCCGTTTTCCGCATAGGTGGAGAGATAGACGGCATATATGGTTCTCGACTGCAGATGCATGTATCCGCTGGTGATCTTTTCCATTTCCCTTGCATTAAGCATTGTCCGCTGTTCCTGTATGTGTCAGGCGGGGATGTTCAGGAAAGAGAAAGCAAAGCGCAGATTTTTTTCTGCGCAGTGATTCACTTTTCGATTCCGCATCATCCTCCGCCCGTGATTATGTAATTCGTGAAGTGAAAATATATCACAAAAGAAAAGTCAGTAAAAAGATCGGATGGTCAAAATGTACATGTTGTTGAGGAAAAAGAGAAACTTACGTGAATGATCTGTCATGGATGCTATTGCGGCAGGAATTCCCATGAAAACACTCTGTTTTTGTAAGAATCACGTGTTTCGGGGACTGCTGCACGTTTTCGAAGCTTTTGACGGAAAAGGTTTTTTAAGTGAAAAAAATTACCTGTGAACCAAAAAAAACAAGATAAAAGTGTGATTAATGATTTATAATTTCAGCGGTAAAGAAAGAACAGATTTAATTTTTCCTCACGGTGCCGAGAGCCTCTCCGGCATGCTGCGGGAAAGTTTTTACAAGATTGAGGACGGATTATCTATGTGGGATTATTCAGAGAAGGTTAAGGATCACTTCTTCCATCCAAGAAATGCCAAGGTCGTCGAGGATGCGAACGCAATCGGTGACGTTGGTTCAATTTCATGCGGCGACGCACTGCGTCTTATGCTGAAAATCAATCCTGAAACCGAAGTGATTGAGGATGCAGGGTTCCAGACCTTTGGATGCGGCAGTGCCATTGCTTCATCTTCTGCTCTTACCGAAATGATAATCGGCAAGACCATTGACGATGCTTTAAAGATTACCAATCAGGACGTGGCTGATTTCCTTGACGGTCTTCCTCCTGAAAAGATGCACTGTTCCGTAATGGGCAGGGAAGCACTTGAAGCGGCCGTCGCACAGTACAAGGGTGAGGAATATGTCCATGATAATGAAGATTCTCCTCTTATCTGCAAATGCTTCGGCATTGATGAGGCCAAGATTGTAAGAGCCATAAAAGAAAATAATCTCAAGACAGTTCAGGACGTGACCAACTATACCAAGGCCGGCGGTGCCTGCGGTTCATGCATTGAGAAGATTGAGGATGTCCTCAACAGAACACTGGCAGAAATGGAAGGTGATGCCTACTACAAGAACCAGTGCGAACATGCTCATTCTCACGATGAAGAGGAAAAGGAAATCGCCGTTCAGACTACTGCGTCTGATGAAAATGTTCCTGAAAATGAAGCGGTTCCTTTCTATCAGGCAGTGGTGGACATTATTGAAAGAATGAAGCCTGCTCTGGCTCAGGACGGCGGCGACGTCGTGCTTAAGAGGGTTACCCCGGATCGCGTCGAGGTTGAACTTTCAGGCGCATGCACCGGCTGTATGATGACCGATATGACACTGTCATGGATTCAGCAGCAGATTATGGAAGCAATCGGTGAATACATCCAGGTTGTGAACGTTGGTACTTCATCTCATCACTAACAGAGGCGTTTATGACAGATACTAAAGTTCAGGGAATTTATTTAGACAATAATGCCACCACCAAAACGGATCCTCTGGTTTACAATGCCATGATTCCGTTTTTCACGGAATACTACGGCAATCCGAGTTCCATGCATGATTTCGGCGAACCGGTACGTCATGCAATAGACAAAGCCAGACATCAGGTTGCCGAATTTCTTGGAGCGGAGCATGATGACGAAATCATTTTTACCTCATGTGCTACCGAATCAGACAATACCGCTCTCTGGAGCGCCCTTAACGCCATGCCGGAACGTCGTGAGGTGATTACCACCGCCGTGGAACATCCTGCTATTCTTGATACCTGCGCCACTCTGGAGAAGAAGGGCTACAAGGTTCATTATCTCGGTGTTGACGGCAGGGGCCGTCTTGATCTTGACGAATACCGCAGACTTTTGTCTGATAAGACCGCCATTGTTTCCGTGATGTGGGCAAACAATGAAACCGGCACCATTTTCCCTGTCGAACAGATGGCGGAAATGGCAAAGGAAGTAGGCGCACAGTTCCATACCGACGGCGTGCAGGCCGCTGGTAAGATTGATATTGATCTCAAGCGTACCAAGATTGACATGCTGAGCTTCAGCGGTCACAAGATTCACGCACCTAAGGGGATCGGTGTTCTTTATCTCCGTCGCGGAACCAGATTCCGTTCATTCATGCACGGCGGTCATCAGGAACGCGGTCGCAGAGCAGGTACCGAAAATGCTCCGTACATTGTCGGGCTGGGTGTGGCTTGCGAACTTGCAAAGATGCATCTGCCTATGATGAACGATACCGTGAAGGAACTGAGGGATCGTCTGCAGTACGGAATTCTTAAGGCTGTTCCTAACTGCTTTGTTACCGGTGACGTGGAGAACAGAACCGCCAATACCGTAAACATAGCTTTTGAATATGTTGAAGGCGAAAGCATTCTGCTCAAGCTTAACGAATACGGCATTGCGGCAACCAGCGGCAGTGCGTGTACCAGCGGTTCACTGGAGCCTTCTCACGTAATGAGGGCTATGAAGATTCCATTCACTTCCGCTCACGGTACAGTAAGATTCAGCTTAAGCCGTTTTACCAGAGAAGCTGAAATTGACAGGGTGATCGAGGTGCTTCCGGGAATCATCAGCGAGCTCCGTTCATATTCTCCTTATTGGCAGCAGAACAAGCCTTCAATGGGTGAATTTGATCCTGATTACAAGGGAACCCTGTAATTAAGATACGTTACTGAATAAGACCGGTGAAGGGATTTCTGTTCCCGCACCGGTTTTTTGTATTAAGGATTGCTCCGATGACTGACAGCAGAGATACCAGAACTAATCTTCCTGATGAAAAGCCGCTTCCTCCGGAATGCGGCATGTCTGATGAATATTTTATGCGTGAGGCCATGAGGGAAGCAGAAAAGGCCGCTGCGTTGGGAGAGGTGCCTGTGGGTGCCGTGATGGTTTCCGGAAACGAGATTATCGCCAGAGGGCATAATCGCATGATAAGCTCTAATGACCCGTCGGCTCATGCAGAGATTATGGCAATACGGGCAGCCGGCTCGGCCATTGGCAACTATCGCATGACCGATACCGTTCTTTATGTTACCCTTGAACCCTGCATCATGTGCTCAGGAGCCATTATCCATGCAAGAATCGGCAGGGTGGTATATGGTGCCAGAGACTATAAGACCGGAGGTGACGTCTCCGTATTCAATATACTGCAGGATTTAAGACACAACCATCATCCTGAGGTTGTCGGAGGTGTGCTTGAGGAGGAGTGCAGTTCCATGATTTCAGCTTTTTTTGCGGGCAGAAGAGCTCAGAAAAAGCAGGAGAAGCTGGAGAAAAGACAGACTGAGGCCGGAGCTTTGACTGAGGACTGATAAATTTCTTACGTCAATGCGTATCCCCGCATCGTGTGAACACGAGTACTTAAGGATTATTCCCAGGTGGCATGACAATAATCGGGGAACTGAATTATTTTCGCCGGTGGTCAGTTACGGTGAGTAAGTGTGTTTCGTTCATGAAAAAAGAAAACCTTTAACGTGCCGTTAAAGGTTTTCTGAAATCATGCCTTTTCATGTGCAGAGGTCACGTTGCTTTGAAGCCTCTGTTTTGGCGGCTTTATTCAGGCTTGTCGGAACCGTTTGCGGTTGCCTGAAGAGCCTTCTTGATGGCGTTTTCGTTCTCTTCACGGATTCTTACACGCTTTGCGTTGATGATGTTGTCAACGAGTTCTGATGAATTGTTCTTGTGACGTTCATCGATGGCAAGGGTAAAGAGAAGATCTGTTGAACTGTTAAGTACGGTTGTGGTGGATGTTCTGATGAATGAAATCATGATGTTGATTTCAATGATGTTGAGAATCATTTCATCAGGCACGTTCAGAATACGGCAGGCAATCGGAATAAGTACTATTGAGCCGTTAGGAACGCCGGCTGTACATACGGAGGCTATAACAGACACAATTCCGAGTTCCAGATACTGCATCATGGTGATGTCGGCTTGCGGGTTGGCGCTGAACAGGGCTATGAGAGCCAGCATATTGATGGTAATGATTGAGCCTGGCTTGTGGATGCTGGCACCGAGAGGTATTGATATGGTGCTGAGCTGCTTGGTTACATTCTTTTCATCGGCAATCTGCTGGTTTACCGGAATGTTGGCGGCGGAGCTGCATGTGAAGAAGGAGTAAAGAATACTCTTTTCCAGAGCAGGGAAGTGCTTGAATGCGTTTCTTCCGGTCATCAGGAATACAATGAGCGGGTTGACGATAAAGAATGTAATAGCTGAAATTGTCAGGAACAGAATGATAATGTCCTTGAAGTTGATGCTGTAGTTACTGGTTGTTTCCACCATGTCATGGAACATCAGACCCATTACACCGATAGGTGCAAGCTCAAGAATGAGCTTGGTGATCTTTGTCATTACTTCTGAAAGGTCGGCTACCAGCTGTTTGGTTGACTGTTCGCACTGGCGGATGAAAATACCGAAAACTGCAGACCAGAGGAGAATTGCCAGATATCTGCCTTCGACAAGGGCTTCAACAGGGTTATAGATTATTTCGTTTACGAAGGTCGTAAGCAGAGACCGGTCAGCAATGTCAGCGGTTTTCGGATCAATATCCTGCATCGGAACGTGAACCCTGTACAGTGTGCAGATTACTATGGATAATGCCGATGCCAACAAGGCACTGGTTAAGAACATCAATAAGAGACGCTTGAGTCCGTAAGTGGTTCCTTTATCGTCGCCGATGTGGGAATGTACTATTGCGTTGGTAAGCAGAATGAATACCAAAATCGGAGCCACGGATTTGAGGGCAGTGACAAAGAGATACCCCAGTTTTTCCATCCACATGAACGGTTCCGGGCACAGCAGTCCCAGCATGCCGCCTATAAAGAGACCTAGAGCCAGTCTTATGATAAGCGGTGTTTTTTTGTACACGGCTATTATAGAATTCATATTCCAATCCTTTAATGTCCGGATGCTCCGGTTATGTTTCCGCATCCGTTTTATTCTGTATGGTTAAGTGATAATCCTACCGGAAATGGGAGAGAGAAAAACATGAAAACAGTTCTGACTCTCCATTATTGTCCTAAAAATGATATCACATGATATTTTTTGAACTGTGTGAGGTATCTTTCAATAAAAGTTACATGATTTAACTTATTTTATCTTTTGTTACACAGTTATCGTTTTTCAGTGTGAGCCGGTTTTCATCCGGTTATGTCGGTAAACTTAATTAACCGGTCCCTGCCGAGAAATTAAGCATGAAACATTCCGGACTTTCAAAATCACTTAATCAGTTTGGGCATGCGTGACAAGGGGATTCTTTTCCGGGAAAAGACAACATGAAACGACCTCCACGAATGAATGCAAAACGTGGATTTACCGTGTAAACTGTAGATGTTAAAAAAACAGAAACGGATTTACCGCATACATTGAATGAA
>CACWVT010000018.1 GCA_902764345.1 uncultured Ruminobacter sp. | reverse complement strand
CTTTGCTAACGCGCCAAACTTTGGAGCGGGAAACGAGGCTCGAACTCGCGACATCAACCTTGGCAAGGTTGCACTCTACCAACTGAGTTATTCCCGCATCTCAATGCTTTGCTCTCTGTCAGAGAACATGGTGTATTATATAGAAAATTATTTATCTGTCAAAAAAAAATTTAACATTTTCACCTGTTTATTCAAAAATTGAGCTAAACGTCCACAAAACATACAACAAACATGTTTTTGATGGCTTTTATACCCCCATTCGGACAGCTCGCAATAATTCATAACAAAACCAAAAACCTTGTCCAAAGCCCTTCCTAATCATTTTTTTGAAAGAACGGCCGTACAGTGTATTTGTTATTCGATTTTCACACTCTTTTAACGTCCAGTTCGAATTCAGATCACAAAACACAAGACGCATGATTAATTTTTTTAACTCGAATTTTATGTTTTTCAACACTTGAATTATAATTTAAGAACGGTTTCATACCTTAATCGCGCGCGTTATAAGGATTGTTTTGCAGGCGAAGACAGAAATTTTAAACATGAATTCTGAAGAAACCGCATTTATTTCATTCGCAGATCAGGAAGATAAGAGAAATATTGCCCGATGTTAGCAAAAATACTTCAGAAAATTTATAAGGCAGTGCTGCTGTCTCTGGGAGTAGTCTCAGGGATTGCTGTTGCCGAAACTTTTTCCGAAGTAAACGTAACGATACCTCAGGACATAAACACCTCTTTTATCGGCATCTACGCCAATTCCGCACTGTATCCGATGCCAAAGCAGACCCTGTTCTCTACCGCCGACATGATTCTTTACCCTGAACGCTACGACACGCTTTCAATGGGCATAACATTCACGCCTCCTGTTATCGTAAACAACAGCATGAAAATCAGGGAACTGTTCTATGGCAAGCCCTTCGTTGAATTCATAGCATTAAAGGATTCCGGAATTTCCAGATTCGAAATGTCTGAAATCTCCCCGGAGCTGTCAGGCTCTCTGGTTCAGAGCGGCGATGCCCTGACACTTGAAAACATATCAAAAAATCTTTCCGAGGAATGCCGTAACCTTTACACCAAAACCTTCAGCATAAACGATCAGAACGTTACATATTTCGGCTGCTCATCACGCAATGCGGATTTCTACGTCATCGTTCAGAACGATGACGAACATATCGGCCAGACATACATGTACGCAAATGAAGCCGTAAAACCTAAAAACGGAGAATCGGATCCGGCCGAAAACAGAAAGGTTCTGATCATTAACTACCTGTCACGTGAACTGGTAAACTACAAACATCCTGAAAAGACGCTGAGCGGTCTGGTCATACCTGAAGCCGCCATCAACGTTTATCTGTCATCATCATTCAGCAGAAGAAATGCCGAAGGACAGGCTGAAGACATGAACGAATCCCTTGCCAGTGATTTCGACGTTCTTCACAGCCGTGCGGAAGACATCCTGAAGGACACTCTTTTCAACACGAAGCTTCTTATCCCTTCCCGCAAAAACAATTTCAAACCGCTGCAGATTAACGGAGAGTCGGCAACAGTTCCACTTTCCCTTGTCAACGTTACCGAAAACCGTTTCGGCAACAACCTGCTGACTTTCAGCGATGCTCAGGGTGAGCATGTCGCAGCGACAACCATGATTACTCCTAAGCTCATGGGGGCTGAAGACATGATACAGATAGCCGCCAAAATAGCTGAAGACAAAACCTGCATGGCTCCGCACGAAATTAACGAAAAGGAGCTCATGGGACTGCCAAGCGTTATTGTTGACTGTGACAGTACGTACGGCACCGAAGAAATCACCAAATCATACCTGATGCTGAAGGTTCAGTCACTAATGCCGGACAGTGAAGAAACGGATGAAGATTCAGGCAACATGGATTCCGTCATGCTGATTCTTCTTCTCGGTGACAATACGGACAACGAAATTGAAGATTTCATCAGTGCAGGCCTGCTGTACAATAATCTCAGATGGACTCCGTCACTCCGAAACCTGACAGAACTGGAGAAGAGCTTCATATCCGCCGTACCTGGAATTAAAAACTGGTTCAACATGAAACCTGAAGAACAGGATGAGGAATCATGGGAGAAGTTCCTTACCGAAACGGAAAAGGCTCTTGCAGAGCACGGAGATGCAAGTCCTGAAGATCAGCTTGAGCTTATACGTCAGTACTCGTCACTGCTGGCAAAGAAAAAGAAAAAATAGAAACCGCTCCGTAACCGACAGTGAACAGAGTGCACCGGAACGGGAAAACAGATAAAAGTATTACATATATCTGTTTTTATAATAAATTTTATAAAAAAATGTTTAAGAATAAAAGATCATATATAATAGCCGCTTATACGGTTTATGATTAAATTACTTATATATTTACGGAATGTTTTAGCATTTTTATTGAGTATGCTATCAAATACTTATTAAATGGTAAAATAATTATAGAATATCACTTTTAATTATTGTATAACTTATATAAATATACACATCTGCTTGCGTGTATGAGTACAGTTACGGACAATAATTTTAGTCCCCGGAATGGTTATCAATGCGGACTGAAAGAGGATTTAGTGCATATTATCGTAAATAATTAACCACATACACTTTTTACGGAGTCGTTTACAGGATGTTTAACAAATTTACACTGATGGCAGCTGCAGTAACGGTCTGCGCCGTTCTTTCTTCTTCTGCATATGCCGGCAACAAATTCTACCGCTGGGAGGACAGCAACGGAGCAATCCACTACTCCCCTAGCAAGCCTTACGGCGTAAAAAACATAGAAGTAATCGACACCACATTCTCAAGCAAGCAGCTTGAAGCCATCAAGAAATCCAATAAGGAAAAGCAGGAGCTTTACCTTATCCAGAATCAGGATAAGATCACTCAGGAAAAGGAACTGAAAAGAAAGCAGGATCTGGATCGTCTGCAGACATGTGTTGACATAACCTTCGACAAGATGAGCTATCAGAAACGTCACATCGATGACAACAGCATAAAGCAGAAGCTTGACTGCGAATACAAATATAACCGTAACAAGCAGTCAGCAAAATATGACCAGTGTATCCTTCAGGTTGAAAGCGAACGTCTGAAGAACCTCAAGATTCTTGAGCAGAGTGCAAACCACTGCTTCCAAACCATTACTGATCAGAGCATGATTGACACGGTTATGCAGAAATACCGCGAGGCTCCTCAAATTAAGACCGAAGACCTGAACATGATGGATCCGAACGCTGACGCCGAAACGGAAGCTCCAAAGAAGAAGCTCAGAACTTCCTCAAAGAATAAGGCTAAAGGAAAGAACAAGCAGCAGGAGGAACAGAAAAAAGAACCTAAGGCTGCACCGGCACCTGCCGAACAGTAACATTATTACTTTGCGAAAGCAATTTTCCAAAGCAAAGGCCTCAGATTTCTGAGGCCTTTGCTTTTTTCCCTGATATAAAATGAATCCTTGATTTAACCGAATCCGTCGTTACACATCACTGAAGTTATTGGCAAGAACTTCGGTAATAACTCTGAATACCGCCTTTGATTCCCTGAAATGATTCTGATTGTCTGCCATGCAGGCATCATAACCGCGATCCAGAAGGCTCTCAAAATGCAGTATCTGCAGGGCAAAATTATATGCTGAATCAGTTTCAAACAAACTTCTTTTTATATTAGCCTCGCTGTCGAATCTGGCGGTCATGTCATGCTTCTCCGGAGGATTTCCGTTAAGACAGCTCAGATAGGACTGGGAATGAACAAAATCCTTGATGAAATAATATCCGTAACTGCCACCGATATCGAGAGCACACGGAAGATTGGAAACATTGGAAATTGTTATGGTTGCCGTCACTCCCTGTCGGTTGCGCAGTATGATATTCGCATTTACCCCCACATGATACTCATGTGATATGTCCAGATGGGAATTTATAACCTCAACGTGAGTCCCGAGAAGTGATACTGCGGCACCTATCGCATACCCGCCGAGATTGAAAAGGACTCCGTCGGAAATTGTGATTTTCTGACGCAGGAAATCATCTCTCACGAATTTTGAATTAGATCGACCATAGCTTATACACACGTTTGTCGGTCTGCCGATATCTTCAAAGACCTGATGTCCCCTTATAACCCTGCCAAATCCGTTAATGAGAGGAGAAGAAAGCGTAGGATTGGCTTCCATGAGTATCTTTTTACTGTTCTTGAGACACTCATTAACCTTTGCAAGTTCACTGACTGAACATACCATCATCTGTTCAACCAGAACGTGACGGTCATGCATCATGGCTTCAGTGGCATAATTACAGTGGGAATCATTTGTTGATGCTATGTACACATAGGATGATTTCTCGTAATCCCAGAAGCTGGAAATACTGTCAAAAACAACAGTCTGTCCGGTTAAGCCGAACTCCTCCACAAGGGCTTTGGCCTTATCCGTATTATGACTGTATATGGCAGTAATCGGACGGTTTAGAGTGCGATATATCTTTATTCGCTCGCGTGACATGGCTCCGGCACCGATAATTGCCACACCGTATCCACGAGAATCAGCGTTAGAATCATCCATAATGCGAAACCATTTATAAAAACAACCTATCAGACGGAACAGGTGTCACACGACAGCCTCATCATAAAAGCCGATACATGCGGACAATGCTCCGAAACATACATTTTAAGCATAAATCAAAAACGCGGAATTTGCATTATACACTGTCACATTATTGATATTTGACGGTATACTTTTGGGATTTAGGTATTACTGCGTTTATCGGCCTTCAGCCTGTAAACGCAGACCTTTGGAGAAAAATAAGGAGCCGACACAGTCGGCTCTTACGTATCAGTGCTGTTCGCTCACCTTTTTCCAGGAAACGTTGTCCCTGAGGTACACCGGAAGAACATTCTCAGGCTCCTCGCCACCGTTCTCAGCAAAGGAAACCGCAGCAAGTTCAGCAATTTCCACGGCATCGGGAAGATTCTCTGATGCCCGGGTAATGCATCCATCAAAGGAATCTGCGAGAAGAGGATATGCTCCGAAGCCGGTTCCGGTAGCCGTAAATGATTTACCGCCAAGTGCATCCCTTACAAGCTCAACGGCCTTTTCCGGAGGAACCACCGCTTCTGGAACAACCGGTTCCGGCACTTTTCCGGAAAATGCGTAAATACCGAGATAGACCTCTCCCATTCTGGCATCAATGGCAGCCACAACGTACTCACTCTCTGTTTCCTTATGAGCTCTCATTGCCATTGCCCGAAGATCGACAATGCCGATTAGAGGCTTTTCGGCACCGAACGCCAGCGCCTGAGCCATGCTTACGCTGATGCGCACGCCGGTAAATGACCCCGGACCGCGACCGCAGGCCACGGCATCCAGATCCTGAAGTCTGAGATTAGTCTTTTTTAAAACATCATCGATATAAGGCAGTAAAAGTCTGGTATGTCCCTGTGGAGACACGCTTCTGACAGACTCAACAGCGCCATCCTGATACAAAGCAACGCTGCAGCCTTCGGTTGCCGCGTCTATCGCTAAAATCCTGGTCATATTACCCTCTTAATCCTGTTTTACCGGTAACCGGGATATCTCGGTCTTACCGGAATCCGGCTCATTATAAACCAACCGTCGACAAACCGCCACACGAAGCCTTTGGGGGGCACGATACCAATTGCTTTCAGCCGGCTGATACCCCATTACGTTTTGAACAAAGTCTGACAGCAGTCTTATTTTCCGAAGTCATTCTCAATCAGATCCCTGACCACGTCTATCCTGTTTGTCATATTGAAATAGGAGAGACTGTTCAGAATTCTGCCGGCATAACTCTTATTTGCCGAATTAAGCAGATCACGGGAACAGATGATTACCGCCCCCTTATCCCTTTCGGTACGGATTAATCTGCCGGCTCCCTGCTTCAGATCAATGATGGCCGAAGTCACGTCCACACGGTCAAAGGCATTCATTCCTTCAGATTCATACATCATTCTGGTCATGAATCTGTGAACCGTCTTCTGAGGGAACGGAATCTTGTCAATTATGACAAGCGACAGCGCAGAGCCCGGAATATCCACCCCTTCCCAGAATGATTTCGTGCCGATAAGAATCGCATCTCCGGCCTCCCTGAATCTGCGTATCAGGTGGTTGTTGTTGGAAATATTCTTTTCCTGCTCAAACACCTTGCGCGTACGATCAAAACCGAGTGTCAGAACCTGGTTCTTACGCAGCGCATCCGCATATCTGCGGCAGGCGTCGTAGGAAGTAACCAGAATGAACACTCCGCCCCTGGTGGCATTGATTACGGGTGCCAGCATTTTCAGAATATTGGTCGGACTGGCATATACCAGATTCTTGCTCAGACTGTCGTCGTAGCTTGACGTAAATGAGGCCAGTTCCTCGGGAACGCACAGTATGGCATTATTCTTGAAGTCAAACGGACTGTACACCAGTTTGCATATGGTGTTATCACTGCTTAAGCCTATGCCGTATCTGAAATTTCTGAAGTCGGTTTCCTTTGCCACCCGAGAAGTCTCATCCGCTTCATCTGATGTTTTCGCGGCTGATTCATCCTGCACCAGAAGATCAATGGCCGGAGACTTAACGCCTCCGGTATCAATGGTGGCACTGGCAAAAATGAAGCTGTGGAAGCAGTCTTCCTTTGACAGGAAGAAATTCTTAAATTCCATACTTGGTCTGAATGGCGACTTCGTTATGGTAAAACCGCCCCCCGAAACCTTTCTGTACCAGTAATAATAGGAAGATGCCATCATACCTGAGGATTTACATGTATTGAGATACTGGATGGTACCTCCTATAAAATCGTAGGTATCGATGAAAACCTTGGTAACTTCCTCAAGCTCATCAATGCATTCCTTGAGTTCGGTCGAGCTGTTATCCTCCGAATACAGGATTCTGACGGCGTCACTCAGTCCGGTAAGCTTCATATACACGGCACCTACCTTTTCCCCGAACAGGTGAATCCCCTTTATGAACTTATCAAGGTTCAGATCCAGTAGCACGGCCTCTTCCGAAGCCTGCTGCACAACCGCGGAATTTCTGCTTCTTGAAGATGCGCATGTACTGATTCTGTATGACATCTTCTCATACTGAGGAAGCAGACAGCACTCCTCATCGGTGTAGATATTGTCAATGAAAGAAGGGAAGGAATCCGTATTCTTGCCCTCGGCAAAATGTCTGAGATCAGCAAGAACCTTATCAATCTCCTGAAGAATGACCCGCTGATATCCGAGTCTACGCTCTTCCTCATCAGAGAGACAGGAAGTCCCGGCCGCACCTTTTGCCGAAGCAGAGTTTTTTGTGTCGGCATTAGACTTTTTAATTCTTTTTTCAGTCGCCGAAATATCATTCTTAATCTTTTCGTAGGCTTTTGTCAGGTATACGGACGTTATGGCCTCATTAATCGATTCAGTACCGATTTCGGCACTGAATGCATCTCTGAGCGTATCCTCAAACTTATGAGCCTCGTCCACTACCACAATACCGGCCTTCGGAAAGAGCATCTCGTCATTCTGCACGCCGTAACACAGCAGTGACTGGTTCAGTATGACAATTCTTGAATTCTTGGCCCTTTTCCTGGCATTTACCAGATAACACTCATCATAGAACGGACAGTTCCTTTTGGAACAGTTTATCTTGTTGACGCCGATGCGCCCGAGATTAAGTTCAGATGCCTCAATTCCGGCCGTAGCCTGCATGTGGTTCTTGAATTCCTCTATCTCTCCGGTTTTTGCACACCTGATATAATTCTTTATGGCGTTTATTATCTTCCTGTTTCTGTTTATGCTCTCGGTATTAAGTGCCGGGGAACCACCGGTAACTCCCATCAGCAGATCAGTCTGGATGCCGACACCGGTTCCCGGTACCGGAGGAACGGAATCCGTTTCCTGGCCGGGATGACTCCTCCCCTGCTCACCGCGGGGTTCAGGAACGCCGAATACCCTGCTCATGTTTTTCATGCAGAGATAATTTGAAGCACCTTTAAGGATTGAAATCGAAACATCAATGTCAAGAACCTGTGTCAGAAACTTTATGTCCTTGTCATAAAGCTGATCCTGCAGTGCCTTGGAATAAGTGGAAATAAGTGCTTTTCTGCCTGAAAGCAGAATAGGCACCAGATAGGCGAAGGTCTTACCTACGCCGGTACCGGCCTCCACCACAAGATTGTGACCGTCATAAATGGCATCAAGAACATCACGTGCCATCTGCACCTGTCCGGGTCTGATTCTGTACCCTTCCTTTTCAGACAGTGGCCCCTTATTGTCGAATACCCGAACCACATCATCTTCAGATGCCAGTCGGGAACTTTCAGCAACCCTGTCTTCGTCCTGCTCATCCCAGTCGCTATTTTTGATATACGGGGAACTGTCAGCCTTCTTTTTTTGAGCTGCCGTATCTCCAGACGTTCCGTCGAATTCAAATGGTGACGGCATTGAATCTTGCATTTACAGAATATTCCTTAAAAAACTTACGGTCCGGAAGGACAGTTAACGGGGCAACAGACTAAATCGTCCGGGCCGACACGGTTAAAAAACGGAAACATTGAAAAAAACTATTTTCCGCCCCTGAAATACGCCCTTACTGCCAGCACAATGAGAAACACGCCGAACATGGCCGCATACTCGGGTTTTGCGTTAACCAGATTCCACAGTCTGCTCCAGGTCCTTACGGTCTCAGGCTCCTTCAGAAAGCCGAATGCTATGGCCGCCACACCGATAATGACCGGAAGAATCACACACCTGATGAGATAGGAAAGAGGAACGCTCCTCTTTTGCCCATCATTGCCGTTTACCGGCTCTACTTCTGTTCTGCTTTTATCCATATGAAAAAATAACCACTCACTGTCATCGCACTTAAAATCATCTGCAAAAGACGATATTTACTGTTCTCTCTTATCTTCTCCAACATTCAGGCCGTCAGCATCGTCATCTTCTTCCTCGTAACGTTCAAGGTCGGCATATGGATCTGCTGCAGGTGATGCCGGTTCAGTAGACTGACCTTTATAGCACATATACTCACGCATCCCCCTTACAAGGAAATCAGCGGCAAGAGCGGCTAACACAAAGGCTGCAACAACGGCTGCACCATGAGTAAAGATCAGAGCTGCCAAAAGGCAGATAACGGCAACTATCAGCAGAACAAATCTGAAAAAAAGACCGTGCATCATTCTCCTCTTTTTATGCTCATTCAAAGTCTCAGTGTTTATTTTCTCCATTTTTCCGCACCTGAGGTTTCGACACCCGTATTCTGCCGGTATTTTCTTCTGGCATTCAGTTCCATTTAAAGACACTCATTGAAAAACGGAAACGGAACAGACAGACTGATTCCTGACGGTACTGCCGTTACGTAACGGAACAAAACGGACATTCTCAATTATACGTTGTCCGTTAAAAAACACATAGCTTTTTTATGTGTAATTTTAAGATTCCTCGGTAATTTCTTTTTCTTAAAACAAAGCCGGGAACTTGTCCCGGCCTGGTTTTATGGTTCCTGTTTTCCGTAATACGGAATGGATACCGGCTGCTTTAAAGCTTGTATCCGAGTTCCTGTCTTAAGTATGCGCCGGCACCGATTAAACCGGTGTAACCATTGGTAATGACGTATACAGGAATTGCTGACAGGTAGTTCTTGAATCTGCCCTTGTCTTCGAATGCAACACGGAAGCCAGAGTTCTTAAAGAACTGGAGGAAGCGTGGCACGATACCGCCGGCAATGTAAACGCCGCCGAAAGCACCGATGTTAAGAGCAAGATTACCGCCGAAACGGCCCATCATTACACAGAACAGGTTAAGAGCTCTGTGACAGTCTGTATCAGGATCTTCGAGAAGAGCACGACCGGTAACATCCTTAGGTTCAAGATCTTCAGGGATACGGTTGTCTGACAGAACAATTGCACGGTAGATGTTTACGAGGCCCATACCTGACAGAAGTCTTTCGCATGATACATGACCTACTTCTTCACGGAGAACGGACAGTAAAATGTCTTCTTCAGGGCTGTTTGGTCCAAAGTCAACGTGACCGCCTTCGCCCGGCACGCTGTACCAGGTATTGTTGAAATTGAAGAGATGGGCAACACCGAGACCGGTACCGGCACCATATACGGCTACAGGCTTGGTCTTGTCAGGCTCGCCGCCGCCAAGCTTAACCATGTCCTTTTCATCCAGAACAGGAATTGCCATTGACTGAGCGGTGAAGTCATTGATTACTGACAGCTTTTCCAGACCTAGGTTGGTACGCATTTCGGAAATAGAAAATTCCCAAGGGTTGTTGGTCATGGATACATGATCACCGGTAATTGGACAGGCGATGGCTATACAGGCCTGCTTAACATTCTTGTCGGCATGTTCACCCATGTAGGTTCTGAGCACACCTTCAAGACTTTCATTCTCAACCGCAGAATACACTACGGTATCCTGAATTTCACCGGTTTCAAGATTGCATAATGCAATACGGGCATTGGTACCGCCCACGTCACCGACTAAAGCAAAACCTGACATAAAAACTCCTAAGCCTCTTTGATTATCTTAATTATTTAAAGGTTACAAATCACATTATTTTCCGTTATTCACAGAAGGATACCGGGTACCCCGCGAAAACAAAAAACGATAAACAGTATTATATATTTTATGTGGATGCATGGCAACCTGAACGGAGTCCGGCACGGCACAATTTCGTTCAGGAAAGGACGTGGGTTACAAAAAGAAAAACGCATCGGCACTCTGAAAAAAATTAACAAAAGGATCATAGCCTTAATAACCGGACGGAATAACAGCAAAAGCCTCCACATGCCCCATCGGACGGAACCCGTGAAAATGACTGTAGGAAATTTAGTCCGATAATAATTTGATAAACATAAAATTTCCGCACAAAAATAATCAAAACGCATAAAAAAATGCACATAAAAATTGAAAACGTTATCACCTTTCGTTAAAATGAAAGAAAATTACGTACTTAACAGAGTGACCTGAAAATTAATAAATTTCAGTTATAAAACCTGAAAATTCAAACAAAAAAATATAAAGGTTTAAGCAACAAAAAGCACGATAATGTTTTTGTAATTTACACAGGTATGTTATTCTTACAAATAAATTTTACAGGTGTATTTTCACAAACGTAACATTTTTTCATAAAGATGTCACACAGCATTCCCGTGCTGCTCCGTTTTTACGGATGGAATTTGTCCTTAATACCCCGTCCACGGCACTCTCCGCATCCGGAACGTAATACAAGGTAATAGCGGAAAACTCAGGGACTGACAGTAAAAGAATAGATATCAGTCCTCTAATAATAAAAAATTCACGGATAAAGCTGTTTAAACACAGACTGCATTAAATAACCACGGACCCCGGACATCCGGAAAGAAGAAAACGTGACTGCCAGGCTTTCACTTATTTCTTCCCCTAATAGGATTGACGGTGACACGGTTACGTAAGAAATGTAAGAGGTAGTGTCCCTGACATTATCCGTTTTCTGACGGACTGTGCTCCGCATACGGACAGGCGGCGAGTCAGTATTGAGAGAAATTAATTATGTTGAATTTTTTAGATTTTATTAAAAGCAAGTACGAATTTTTCAGCCCGAAGGAAAAGAAAATCGCCGACGTTGTGCTGGAACAGCCGCAGAAAATCATTGCTTCAAGCATTGCCCAGCTTGCAAAATCAGCCGGAGTTTCCGAACCTACCGTTCACAGATTCTGCCAAAAAATCAACACCGAGGGGTATCCAGATTTCAAGCTCAAGCTTGCCCAGACTCTTGCAAAGGGCATCCCTTACGTAAACATCCATGTGGATGAAAACGACAGCACCGAAAATTACACAAAGAAGATTTTCGACTCCTCAATCTCAATACTTAACGAAGCCCGCAAAAATGTAGACATCAGAATCATCCAGAGATGCGTTGACGTACTGAGCTGCGCCCGCCGAATCACTTTCTGCGGTCTCGGAGCCAGTGCAACCGTGGCTCACGACATGCTGAACAAGTTTTTCAGATTCAACATTCCGTGCAATTACTTCGAAGATCCCGTAATGATGCTGATGAGTGCTTCAAACTGCAATCTTGAAGATGTATTTGTACTTATATCACATACCGGCAGAACAAAGGATCTCATTGATGTTGCCAAATACGCAAGAAGCCGCAAGGCTACCGTTATCGGTCTGACATCCGAAAACAGCCCTCTTGCGGAAGAGTGTTCCCTTGTTCTCTCAACAAAGATTCCGGAAGATACCGACGTGTACATTCCAATGGCATCAAGACTTGCGCAGCTCGCACTTGTTGACGTTCTCGCCACCGGACTGTTCCTGAGAAAAGGCCCTCAGTTCATAGCCAATCTCAAGAATGTGAAGGAAGCCATAAAGGAATCACGTCTGGAACAGCAGGATGATGCGGATGGCGACCGTTCCCAGAATACGGGAACTAACGACGGTCTGTAAGCGGGATGTAAATGATCGCAGCATCACAAATAAAGAAGCAAATACAATTAATATATTAATTATCTGCGGTCAGAACAATACAATGTTTTTTTAGAGAATTCTAATGTTTCAGTGACCACTGACTGTCGGGACTAATGAGCATTACGACAGATCCTGCGTTTATGGGTGGTATTGCCGAAAACGCATTAAAGGCCGTCACTTAACGGCCGAACGGAACCGGAGCAGAGACAAAAATGTCCAGATATCTGGCTATTATTGACACTTTTAAGCTGAATCAGCTGAGAAGTCTCGGGGAAATATATATTTCCCCGCGAGAGCTCAATGAAATCAATTCGGCGGATCCTCATACCGCAAACTATCAGGATCTGCTGGAGGAGAATTTCTTTTTCAAAAATGTCACTGACAAAGTGTTTCTGCTCATATCCCTTCTCGAGGAACGGGATGATGACAGAGGTCTTGACGTCTGCATATCGGAAATCGAATACATCATAGCCCTCAACTTCAGAGCCGGAGAACAGCTTAAAAAGCGATTCCCAGAATTCAGATTCTATTCCCTCACCGGATACCAGGGCATATTTCAGAATTTCAACAGCTACAATGTCAGGAAAAACAGTGCTGCAGGCATCGCCGCAATGAGAGTTCTCATGGGGCTGTGCGATCTTCCTCCTACAATTAACTCATACAATCTTCTGGATTTGAGCACGGATCCCCCGAGAGAGCTGCTCGTGGCCAACCATCTGATAAAAAAGAAAATCCCGTACTTCCGCACGAATCTGATATACAGAACACTGCTTACCCTGATAACGATGTATCGACGCACGCGAAACTATCCTGACGGCGATATCGGATATGTCATGGACATGCTGGAAATATATCATTACGCCGTAAACCGTTCTGATCAGAGACCTCCTGAATACAACAATGAATGGCGGAAAATTCCGGTTTACGCCACGCTTCTTAAAATACATGAAGAAAATCCCGACATCTCGCTTAACGATGTTCTTGTCAGGATTGAAAAACTGGACGAGTACGAAAAATTCCTGCACACACTTGCGACCCTGTACTCAAAAAACTACTCCATTCTTTTCATATATCTGAAATCAATTTCCGAACTGAAAAGATTCGGTATCAGCCGCTCCGTAGTGTCGAAGGTTGCCTCAGAATGTAACAATACTGATGAAAGGGAACTGCTGGCCACCTGGCTCGGATGCTGCTTCGGCTATCTCAGAATAATTCCGGCAGTGTTCGATACCATGGAGCTTAACATCATGTCCGGCGGACGTGATGATTCACAGGAACTTCCTGATAACGACGACGGTCTGATAACCTCCTTCGGGACATCCGGAACGAAGAACAGAACCTCTAACGGCAGAAGTCCCGACTCCGATGTAATTGCATCCGACATGCCCGCAGCCAACGACGAACACCATGGCACGGAAAACCTCCCCGACACGTCCCTGCCGCTTGAAAAGGCGCTGATGAATCTCACGGACAGTTCTCCGGTCACGCCTCTGGCATCGGATCTGCTTAAAACGTCATGTGAAAGCCGGGATACCGGTGTTACCAATCAGGAAAAAGCAGTGTCAGACGGGAGCAGTGAATCTGCAGCCGGACAGGACACCGAATCAGACATTGTCATCGACCTGTCCAAAGTCAGCACCGTCAATGATGACAATGCCGGCGATCCTCAGATGTATCTTTCAAAAGACGATCTTGAAAACATCAGCTTCACCGAACCGGGAGATGATGCCAGCATAGGAATATCCGGAATACTTCCCGAAGGTTTTCTGGAATTCAGTTTCTACAGCGAGGATACGGGAGCCTTCCTAAATCTGGCAGAAGCTCCGGAGAACAGAAATTTTGAGGTTATAGAGCTTTTTGCCAACGACGGCAAAACACCGAAATCCGAAGAAAAACCGGAAAAAAGCAGACCGGAATACGATTCAGACACTGCGGTCTATGCCAAAGGCGTACGCATCAACCACTCACAGCTGAAGATTGCGGCCTATACCCCGGCATTTCTCGAAGGTGTATTTCAGGCTCTGGCAATAACACCGGATTTTACGGCACTCAGCATTCAGGAAATTTCATGTGCCGTGAACATGCTTATCAGGACAGAAGCCCCCGTAAGCAAGGAATGCATTCTCAGAAGATTCGCCCACATCTGCAAGCAGACGGGGACATCATTTAAAAACGAACACCGGCTGAAGGTTCTTCAGGAAATCAATCACGTTATTGAAAAAAACCGCCTGATTACCGATATCGAAGACTTCATATACATTCCTCACCGCCCGGTATACTCAAGAAACAGGAAGCTCTGCGGCGACAGAGACAGTGCCAGATTCTGTCCCCGTGAAATCAGGTACAGTTCATACGTGAGCAGACAGGAAATAATCGCAACCATCAGACTTATCAAAAATAATGACAATCTTGGACTCGGGGGAATAAAGCCGAGTGCTGAAGACATACTGAGGTTCATGGGACTGCTCAAAAACAAGACCCGCAGCATCAGTCTGAGGGAAACCGACAGACTAAACAGAATCATCAGTGAGGATGAGATTAAAAATTCCGCAGCCGAATCAGCATAAGGTGCGGAATCCGATCTTCCGGTAATACGGGGACGCCACAACCTCACGAGATTTCTCTCTTCCGCCTGACGGGAACCATAACGCGTCTTCGAATTATAAAGCACGGACAGAGGACGTTTTCCTCAATCAAACCATAAAAATCACTAAAAACTGTTATCAATAACACAAAAAAAGTGTATAATGGGCTCAGTTTTAAAAGATCGGCACAGAGAATAAAATGTATCAGTTGTTAAGTCAGTTACATCATCACCACCATCATCGTCCTAAATAGTCTTTCAGGAGGAGTGGTTTATTTTCTGGAAGACCTTGCTTCCAGGAGTGCCGTATAGATTTTCATAAGACCCTTGGAAGAATAAAACGGATACTTCCAAGGGTTTTTTAATTATACAGACATACAAGAGGGTTATTTGAAATGTCTAACAAAAAGTTTCGTATCGCCATGCAGAAAAAGGGTCGTCTCAGTGTTGAAACCACAGAACTTTTAGAAAGCTGCGGTTTAAAGATCAACAAGCGCGAGGACAGACTCATCGCTCACGTTGAAAACATGGAAATCGACATTCTCCGTGTACGTGATGACGACATTCCAGGTCTTATCATGGACCATGTTGTTGACTGGGGTGTTGTAGGCGAAAACGTGCTTGAAGAAACAATGCTTGAACGTCAGCAGGAAGGTCTTCCTGTAGGATATAAGCAGGTTCGCAAGCTTGACTTCGGCGGCTGCCGTCTTTCTCTCGCCATCCCTGTTGAACAGGAATGGAAGGGTGTTCAGAGTCTTGAAGGCTTAAAGATTGCCACCACCTACCCTAACCTCACCAAGCGTTACCTTGACGAGCAGGGCGTTAACTTCAAGAACGTACTTTTAACCGGTTCAGTTGAAGTTGCTCCTAGAGCAGGTCTTGCCGATGCCATCTGTGACCTGGTAAGTTCAGGTGCCACCCTTGAAGCCAACGGTCTCAAGGAAGTTCAGGTAGTTTACAAGTCAAAGGCCGTACTGATTCAGAGAGATCAGGAACTCTATCCGGAAAAGCAGGCTATTGCCGATACTCTCATCAGACGTATTGACGGCATGATTCAGGCTCACGGTAGCAAGTACATCATGCTTCACGCTCCAAAGGACAAGGTTAAGGAAATCACTGCCCTTCTTCCGGGTGCTGAGAACCCAACCCTTCTCGAGCTCGCAGGTAACAGCACTCACGTGGCAATTCATGTAGTTTCCACCGAAACCCTCTTCTGGGAAACCATGGAAAAGATTAAGGCCCTCGGAGCAAGCTCAATCCTCGTATTACCTATTGAAAAGATGCTGAAGTAACATTATGAAAATTGTTAGCTGGAAAGATTTAAATGAACAGGAACGGGTAGACATACTCACCCGTCCCGCCACTGCCGATGACGGCAGTAAGGCCAAGCTTGTTGCCGATATAATCAGCAACATTCGTAACCGCGGTGACGAAGCCTTACTGGAATACTCCCGCAAGTTTGATCGTCTGGAATCTGATCATATTAAACTTACAGCTGATGAAATAAAATCAGCATGTGACAGAGTGGATCCGGAGCTCAAGACAGCCCTTAAAAACGCCTATGACAACATTTCAATGTTCCACAGGGCTCAGAAACCTGCTCCGGTAGTGGTAAACACCAGACCGGGCGTTACCTGTGAACTCCACACGCATCCTATTGACAGCGTCGGCCTGTACGTACCCGGCGGCAGCGCTCCGCTGGTAAGTACCGTGCTCATGCTTGCCGTGCCAGCCCAGATTGCGGAATGCCCTAAGGTGATTCTGTGTTCACCTCCACCGGTATCAGATGCTATCGTTTATGCCGCTACCCTCTGTGGCGTTAACGACATCTACACCGTCGGCGGTGCTCAGGCCATTGCCGCAATGGCATACGGTACCGAAACCGTGCCTAAGGTTAACAAGATTTTCGGACCTGGCAACTCATTCGTGACCGAAGCAAAGAAGCAGGTAAGCGCTGATTTCCGCGGTGCGGCAATCGACATGCCTGCAGGCCCGTCAGAAGTTCTTGTAATCGCTGATGAATCCGCCAATCCGGCTTTTGCGGCATCCGACCTTCTGTCACAGGCTGAACACGGTCCTGATTCACAGGTTGTGCTTCTGTCAACTAATCCTAACTACGGAAGCGAAGTTGTTGCCGAAGTTGAAAAGCAGGTGCAGGAACTTTCCAGAAAGGACATTGCCAACAGAGCCCTGGAAAAGAGTATCGCCATTGTCTGCGAATCTCTTGAGGAAGCATGCGCAATCTCCAACATCTACGCTCCTGAACACCTGATTGTGGAAACAGAGGAACCGCGTGCCCTGCTGCCTTATCTGCGCAATGCAGGTTCAATCTTCATCGGCGGCTGGACTCCTGAATCAGTTGGCGACTACGCCAGCGGTACCAACCACACCCTGCCTACCTACGGCTATGCAAAGACCTGTTCATCACTGGGACTTGCCGACTATCTGCGCCGTTATACCGTGCAGGAAGCAACAACCGAAGGCTTAACCAATCTCAGCCGTACCGTTGAACTCATGGCTGATGCGGAAGGCCTCACCGCCCACAAGAGAGCGGTAACCATCCGTATGGACATTCTCAGGGGAGCAAAATAAGATGAGTACCATTACTGAACTTGCTACGGAAAGGGTAAGACAGCTTACCCCTTATCTCTCAGCCAGACGCATCGGCGGAAAGGGACACAACTTTCTTAATGCCAACGAAGCTCCGAAGAGTGCTACCTTCCTGATGAAGTCAATCACTCTTAACCGCTATCCTGAATGTCAGCCTCCTGAAGTTATCGAAGCCTACGCCGACTACTCAGGCGTTGCCGAAGAAAACATTCTGGTATCCCGCGGCAGTGACGAATCAATCGGTCTTCTGGTACGCACCTTCTGCGAACCAGGAAAGGATGCGATTCTCATCAGCCCCCCAACCTACGGCATGTACTCCATCAGTGCGGACACCGCCGGCGTAAAGACAGTTGACGTTCCGCCTGCCGACGATTTCCAGCCGGATGTTGAAGCCATCAGAAACACAGTGGAAAACGGCAGTGATAACATCAAGGTTATCTTCATCTGTTCACCAAACAACCCTACCGGTAATGTCGTTGATGATGAAAAGCTTACCCAAATTCTGGAATTCACAAAGGGCAGATGCCTTGTGGTTGTTGACGAAGCATACATTGAGTTCTGTCCAGAAGCCACCAAGGTAAAATTCATGAAGGATTATGACCATCTGGTGATAACCCGCACCCTGTCAAAGGCCTTCGCACTGGCAGGCATCCGTTGCGGATTCACCCTGGCAAATCCTGAAGTAATCAAGCTGATGCTCAAGGTTATCGATCCTTATCCTATCGCCGACCCTGTTGCCCAGATAGCGGTACAGGCTCTCAGCACTCATGGTATTGCAATCATGAAGGAAAGGGTTGCCGAACTCAAGGAACGCCGCGACAGATTCGTGGAAGAGGTGAAAAAGCTGGACTTCGTTCAGGAAGTATTCTATGAAAATGCAAACTATATCCTCATCCGCTTTAAGGACGGAGAAGCCCTCTTCAAAGCCTGTGCGGACAAGGGTATCATTCTGAGAGACTTCCACACCAAGACCAGACTGCAGAACTGCGTACGCATAACAATCGGCAGCGAAGAAGAAATGAATGAGGTATTAAGCGTATTTCATTCAATTAAGCAGTAATCCGTAACTTCCGGCGTGTGTTCCGCAGTGATTACGATTCTGCCGGAGAACATCTCCGAAAATGAATTTTCACGCCGGTTTTAATTTTTTACATCGCGGGGCGAAGCAACCGCCCCGCAGTTCAGTGGAAAGCCAATGGAAAAATATCTTTTCATCGACCGTGACGGTACAATCATCGAAGAACCTGTCATTGACAAGCAGGTTGATTCTTTTGAAAAGCTCAAATTCGAGCCTCGCGTAATCTCAAGTCTTAAAACTCTGCAGAATGCCGGCTACAAGCTGGTTATGGTAACAAATCAGGACGGTCTCGGCACCGATTCCCTTCCATACGAAAACTTCAAGGGACCGCATCAGCTGATGCTTGACGTTCTGGCTTCTGAAGGCGTTACCTTCGAAGAGGTTCTCATCTGCCCTCATTTCCCGCATGAAAACTGTGCCTGCCGCAAGCCGAAAACCGGACTTCTCGGCAAGTATCTGGTACCGGGAGTAGTGGACAAGGAACACAGCTTCGTCATCGGCGACCGTGAAACCGACATGGAACTCGCCAAAAACATGGGTATCGGCGGAGAACGCTACAATCCGGAAACAAACAGCTGGACTGCGATTGCCGAACGACTCACAAAGATTCCGCGCACGGCTCACGTGGTACGCAATACCAATGAAACCAAAATCGATCTTTTCGTGGATCTTGACCACAGTGGCGGTAGCGAAATCTCCACAGGAATCGGCTTCTTTGACCACATGCTGGATCAGATAGCCACCCACGGAGGCATCACCATGAAGCTCAAGGCTACAGGCGATCTTCACGTTGACGAACACCATACAGTTGAAGACGTGGGCATTGCTCTCGGCTCTGCCCTGAGACAGGCTCTCGGTGACAAGAGAGGCATCGGCAGATTCGGCTTTGCCGTTGCCATGGATGAGGTTGAGGCTAAACTTGACGGTCTCCCTGATGATTCTCTCATGAACCATCCTGTTGATGCCTGCATGGATATTTCCGGAAGACCTTACTGTGTATTCAGCTGTGATGCCGACTTCGTTCGTCAGCAGGTCGGAGAACTCTCAACAGAAATGGTTCCGCATTTCTTCCACAGTCTGGCATACGCCATGGGTCTCACACTGCACATGAAGGTTACCACCGGCAACACCCATCATCAGGTTGAAGCCCTCTTCAAAGCCTTCGGCAGAGCACTGCGCATGGCTCTGAAAAAGGAAGGAAACGAACTTCCTTCAAGCAAAGGAGTACTTTAATGAGCAAACAAAAAGTAACCATAATCGACACCGGAGTAGCCAACCTCTCATCAGTACTGTTTGCCATGAACCGACTTGATGCAGACTGCATCATCAGCGCCAGGGAAAGTGACATCAGAAATGCCGACAAGCTTATTCTCCCCGGTGTGGGCTCTGCTGTTGCAGCCATGAAATCAATCAGGGAAAGACACCTTGACGATCTGATTGTTAATGTTCACCAGCCGCTTCTCGGTATCTGTCTCGGCATGCAGATGCTGGCCGGTTTCTCCGAAGAAAGCATGAGTCAGGGAACTGATGCGGTTAAATGTCTCGGCATAGTTGACGGCGGCGTCCGCCTTATGAAGGTTCCCGGACTGGTGCTTCCGCACATGGGCTGGGATCAGGTTGATCACGACGGTTCATGCCCTCTCTTCAAGGACATTCCGAGCGGTTCATATTTCTATTACGTTCACTCCTACGCACTGGACGTAACCGGACATACTGCTGCCACCACCACATACGGACAGACCTTCTCCGCCGTTGTGAACAGGGATAATTTCTTCGGAACCCAGTTCCACCCTGAGAAATCAGGTCCTATCGGCCATAAACTTCTTAAAAACTTCCTTGACCTCTAGGAGAACACGACATGATTATACCTGCAATTGACCTTATAGGCGGCAAGGTTGTCCGTCTTTATCAGGGCGATTACTCACGCAAGACCGAATACGATGCCGATCCACAGGAACGTTTCGATCTCTATGTTAATGAAGGTGCAAAATTCCTGCACCTTGTAGACCTTGACGGTGCCAAGGATACCTCCAAGAGACAGCTTGGCGTTATTTCCGAACTCATCAGAAACACCCCAGTACCGGTTGAAATCGGCGGCGGCATCCGTACCGAAAAGGATGTTGAGGATCTGCTGGGCATCGGTGCTGAACGCGTCGTCGTAGGCTCAGCAGCCGTTAAGGATCCTAAGATGGCAAAGGACTGGTTCCGCAAATTCGGTGCCGAACACATCGTTCTCGCCCTCGACATAAACATTGATCCTGCCACCGGCAAAAGATTCATTGCCATCAAGGGCTGGCAGGAAAACAGTGCCGTAACCATCGAGGACCTTATTAAGGACTTCGCTGAGGTAGGTCTGAAATACGTGCTCTGTACCGACATCTCTCGTGACGGTACCCTGAAGGGATCTAACGTAGAACTTTACAGGGATCTGCACAATCTGTTCCCTCACATTGATTTTCTGGCATCAGGCGGCATCGGCAGCCTTGATGACGTTGCCGCAGTTCGCGACAGCGGTGCCGCAGGCATTATCATCGGCCGTTCACTGCTTGAAGGCAAATTCACTGTCAAGGAGGCTGTAACATGCTGGCCAAACGCATAATTCCGTGTCTCGACGTTAAAGACGGCGTTGTAGTAAAGGGAGTTCAGTTCAGAAATCATGAGGTTATGGGCGGCATCGTTGAGCTGGCAAAGCGCTACGCCGACGAAGGTGCTGACGAACTGGTATTCTATGATATCACCGCATCAAGCGATGCCCGCGTCGTGGACAAGAGCTGGGTACGTAAAATCGCCGAGGTAATCAATATTCCTTTCTGCGTTGCCGGCGGTATCAAGAGTGTTGAGGATGCAGCAAGAATTCTGGAATACGGTGCAGACAAGATTTCAATCAACTCACCTGCCCTAGCCGATCCGACCTTAATTACCAGACTCGCCGACAGATTCGGTGTTCAGTGCGTTGTCTGCGGTATCGACTCATACTACGACGAAGCCACCGACCGTTATCTCGTTAAGCAGTATACCGGTGACGTAAACAGAACCCTTATCACCAAGTGGACCACTCCTGAATGGGTGGAAAAGGTTCAGGAATGCGGATGCGGTGAAATCGTACTTAACATGATGAATCAGGACGGCATGCGCAAGGGATATGACCTGAAGCAGCTTAAGCTTATCAGAAGCCTTGCCCACGTGCCTCTCATCGCCTCCGGCGGTGCCGGTGAAATGTCTCACTTCAGGGACGGCTTTAAGGAAGCGGAATGCGACGGCTGTCTTGCAGCATCCGTATTCCACAAGGGCCTGATTCACATCCCTGAACTGAAGGACTACCTCAGAAATGAAGGAGTAATCGTTCGTGACTAACTATACCTTAAATTTTAAACCGGAAGATCTTGACTGGAAGAAGGTTAACAACCAGATTCCCGTTATCGTGCAAAATTACCGTTCCGGTGTTGTGCTCATGCAGGGTTTCATGAATCCTGAAGCCCTTGATAAGACTCTGGAAATCGGCAAGGTAACATTCTACAGCCGTACGAAGCAGAGACTTTGGACCAAGGGTGAGGAATCACGTCATTATCTTAATCTGAAGGCCATAACCGCAGACTGTGACAATGACTGTCTGCTTATTGCGGCAGATCCTATTGGCCCTACCTGTCACCGCGGCACTGAAAGCTGCTTTGACGGACACCTGCCTCTCGAAGCTTCAAACATTGCCGTATTCAATCCTGAAGCTGCTGAAGTTACAGAAGGCGACATCGCAAAGCTTCTGTCAAAGTTCAATGCGGACAGCACCAGAGAGAATGCCGCAGACCTGCTCAAGAGCGTACTCGGTGCTCTGAAGCAGAAAGGCATCTCATTAAGAGACATTGACGCACTGTTCAGACAGAGCTGCGACTGCAGCCATGAATAAAATCTGCCGTGAACCGCACCTGATGACATTTAATTCAGGCACGGTTTTTAAGGATTTTGTCAGATCTTAGGTAATCAGAGACCGGAACGAAAGTTCCGGTCTCTTTGTTTAAAAACGAAGCATAAAAACCTATTTTTATAATAATTTTTTGTATATGTGAGATTTAAATAACAAAAATAATACATTTAAAAGCCATACATTCGAAATATAGTCACCATTAACTATAAAATCATACAGCTGAACGTAGAATCTCTGACTCTTTTTAACGGATATTCCATGCATCAGATGTTACAGACCATATAGCATGTCGAAACTAAAGCACCGAATAATTCTTGTTATTAGGATTTCTCATTTTATTATTTTAGGTATCGTAAATGTCAATATTTAGTATGAATAGAGGCGCAAATGCCCCCCAGAATAGTGGTTCAGTCAGATCCACTTCGCAGGTTCATATTCTGAATGCAATAGCCAATGAAGGCTCTCCAAATCTCCTGATATGGAAGTCCCCAGTGATGGATTTCAATACAAATTCTGTTCTGATTGTAAATCCCGGTGAGTCAGCAATATTCATCAAGAACGGAGAAATTGTTCAGGAGTTTGACAACGGACGATACGAACTAAGCACTGAAAATTACCCATTTCTCAGCAATCTCAGAAACCTTCTAAGCGGAGGCCAGTCTGTCTACACATCAGAAATCTACTTTGTCAGAAAAGCGTTAAGCAATGAAATTCTTTGGGGTACTGATTCTCCAATCCAGTTGCGCGACCCCGTCCAGGCCCTGCAAACTTCTGTGAGAGGAAGAGGGTCATACAAGGTTACAGTAGGCAACGCAGGTCTCTTCATATCAAAACTGAGCGGTAATGTAAGAGAATTTACTCCGGAAGATCTGGATTATTATTTCTACTCACAATTCCAACAGAAAATTAAATCAGCCATTGCAACCGCTCTTAAAAATTCACATGAGGAAATTCTCGGTGTCTGTTCCAGACTCGAAGAATTCGCAAACGTACTAACACCTGTAATTGCCCAGATTCTTGAAGACTACGGTCTGAATCTGCAGTCATTTAACATTCACGCACTCGATATACCTGATGACGATCCAAACCGTCAGAAACTTGAAGACGCATATGTCCGCTCACGTGAACTGAATATTCTTGGCGATAATTACCGTCTTGTTAAAGGCATGGAAATCATTCAGAATATAGCCAATAATCCAAACAGTGGCGGTCTTGCCGGTGCAGGTGCAGGTCTGGGCATGGGAATGGCTGCGGGAAGCGTAATCGGAGAAATATCAAAGGGAATATTTAGCGGCATGGCCACGGTTCAAGAATCTCAGTCGGCCTCAGCCGTGCCCGGCAACAGTTCAACACCAAAAACAGACTCATCTGCGGAGGATCCTTTTGAAAAGCTGGCCAAGCTCAAAAAAATGCTTGATGCAGGCCTGATTGAACAGGAAGAATATGACGCAGTAAAAAAGAATATTCTTGCCAATATGTAGTTATTTAGGCGTTACTGTTTTGGTATTTTAAATATAAGCACAAAATATGAATTCTAAAATTATTTCAACACTATTAAAGATGGTGTTTCCCATAACGTTCAACGTTGTATTTTTGGTAACCGTACTTTCTGCCGATATGCATGCAGCAGCCTGGATATCGTGCTTATTTGTTAACCTGTCCTACATCGTGATGATAATGCTTCCTTATTTTAAACCAAAGGAGAAAAATACGGAGGCGGCGAACTATGTGGTCTACCTGACGACCTCATTGGGATTTGTCGTAATATTCATTGTCGGGTTCTTGATTATGTTTATTAATCCGGAGTCTTTCGGGGTTCAGACATTCCTTATAATGCTGGTGCTTCTTATGATTGAAGCAGCAGCCACACTCACATACATGCTCGCAAATAAAAACGCAGCAGACATGATTGCTCAACAGTCTCTGGACAGTTGCAACATGAGAACCATTGCTTTTGATCTCCAAAGCGTATCCAACCTGTTTACTGATCAGGAACAGAAAAAAAAGCTGAATCAGCTGGCGGACATCATCAGAACCAGCCCGACAGCCTCCAGACCGGAAGTATATGAGTATGAGCAGGAGATCCGCAACACCGTTGCCGATATAGTAAATCAGATTAAAGCAGGTAAACAGGCTGATTATAATTCAATGTTTGAATCTATTAGAACAGCATTAACCAACAGAAATAACAAATTAAAATTATTGTAATGGAAATAAAATGAGTCGTAACGAAGAATTTCTCAAAGAATTAAAGTGCTCGGGATGCGGGCAGAGCATCACTGATTTCGACAGGAACGCCGATACTGTTACATGCCCTTTTTGTAAAAAGAAATTTCTGAATCCGTTCAAAAATTCAGAATCGTCAAGCGAGAAGGAATTTTATGAAAGAAAGTCCGGAAATTCGACTTTTATTATCCCGTTTAAAGAAGATGTTGAAAGTTTCAGTGATCAGATCATTTCACATCTTACAACCACCAGTGATGTTCCTCTGGATATATTCAACCAGTTATCCTTTGACAGAATTGAAAAGCTCTATGTTCCATATTTCACCTATCAAGGAAACTTTTACTGCTCATGGAACTGCGAAGTACCGATTAAATCAGGTTCAAACACCGAATACCGCCCTCACAGTGGCAACACAAACGGTAATTTTAAAATTCTGATCTCTGCATGGGGCAATGCTTCAGATTCAGAAGAAAACAGACTCCCATCAGGCATTGCACAATTCATTGATAATTTCGCAGTTAACAATGAAATTGGAAATCAAAACGGTGCTGTTTTTGAACCATCAATGGTTCAGAATTCAGATGATCAAAATGAACCAAAATTTAAAGTATTAAATGCAAATCAGGATTCCCGTTCCCTTTGGAACAGCTATGGTCAAACCATAGCCGGACGCATTGCGGAAAACAGAGCAAGAGAAATAGCTCCCGAAGGATTCCGCAAGTTAAAGTGTTCCACGAGCGTCGAACTTGATCCACGATTTTTGGATAAAAGCGAAACAGTTTTGGTTCCATTCTGGTTTACCCAGTATTCATACTGTAACCAGCAGTTCTACTTCGTTTCTTCCGGAGTAAATAAGAATACAAATGACTGGACTCATCCGGTTGATCCGGCTCTTAAAACAATGGATGAACGCTTCGGTTTAGGCATTGGTGCCTCATTAATACTGTCCGTCATTGTCTTTTTTGCCTCAAGCTGGGCTTGGGCAACAATCCCGTTAGGTTTAGCCCTCACACTTTTTATTATTAACCTAAACATCGATAATAAAAACAAGGAACAGAGAAAAATCGCAGCAAGAGCTGTGTTTGGAGACCAGGAAATCCTAAACAAGTTATAGCATTCATACTTCCGTCTTCAGACAGTAATGTATGTTGTCTTAGGAATTTATCAAATCAGAATACACATCAATAATCGTAAAATTGATGTGTATTTCTCCTTACCAACAGCAGGAAAACAGCTGATTAATGTTTTTCAGAAACGTAAAAGACGCTCCTAATCCACATTATTTTCCTTCTTAAAGACCCGATATTCCTCTATCTTTTCCTCATTACCGGAAAGACGCAGTGTTCTTTCAAGTATCTGGGTATAAAGAGGTCTGCCCTTAAGAAGTGACGCCGTCTGTGTGGCTGCCGCCACCGCAATCATCGTCGGCAGCAGGAACTGGAAATTATTGGTCATTTCACAGATAAGAATAATACCAGTTATCGGAGCCCTTACGGAAGCCGCAAAAAAGGCACTCATACCCACAATGGCAAGGATGCCGGGGTCATAATTAAGAATCCCCAGATGAAGCATGCCCATACCCAGAACAGCCCCTATTAACGCACCTACCGAAAGAGACGGTGCAAATATGCCTCCGGGAATTCCGGAACAGAAGCACAGCAGTATGCCGATGAATCTTGCAAGCAGCACTGCAGCCAACAATCCCAGAGACGAAGAGGTCATTATCCAGCCGCTTATGAAATGCATGCCTGATCCCGTAACATCAGGGAAAAAGACAGAAACCGCACCGTATATTCCTCCGACCACGGAAATCGTAAGAACGGTACGGAGAATTTTCCCCCTGAAAAACGATGCATAGGCATCCTGCATTCTGCCCACTGCTCTGTTGAACAGTACGCCAGCCACACCAACAATGCAGCCGAATATCAGAAAATCAATAAAATCCTTTGCATCTACTCTGGCAAACACCGGCAGATCAAAAACAGGATCCCCGTTACCTACAATAAGAGCCCTTACCGTTGTAGAAAGAATAACGGCCATCGCCACGGCCTGCACAGCTGAAAATCTGTATTTGAACTGAGGACGCATTTCCTCAAGGACAAACAGCATTCCCGCCAGAGGAGCGTTGAAGGCACTGGCAAGCCCAGATGCGGCACCGGCGGCAAGAAGTACGTAGAAATCCTCTTTTCTGATTTTAAGAAAATCGCACACCGCTGCCCCCAGGTTACCGCCTATCTGAATGGACGGTCCCTCACGTCCCAGTACCATGCCTGAACTCAGGGAAAGAATACCGCCAAAGAATTTAATCGGAAGAACCCTTTTATATCTTACGGGTCTTAAGTCAACCATGGCTCCTTCAATTTCCGGGATGCCGGAGCCACCTGCCTCCGGTGCATATTTTCTGGTTAGATATATTGCCGGCACGATCATCACAAAGCTTATGATGAAGGCAATAACGGCAACCGTCACACTGTCGGCCTCGCCATTAAGAAGAGACTGAAGCCATTCTGTTCTGACTCCGTTCAGAAGATTAGGCAGAAGCTCAAAGAAGGCACAGACGGCTCCGGTAACGGAACCTATGATAAGAGATGCCACGGTAAGCATAAGCGGCACGTGCAGTCTCTGACCATGCCTTCTGAAGAAATCAGCCGTTCTTGAACTAACCACCTGTCTTTTCATATAAGCCCCGCCAGTTTTCCGTCAAATCCCGCAGGCACGGTGTCCGTGCCGCGAAACAGTCCTCATTATTCACTAGTCCTTCCTGTCTGAGCAGAAAAAGCAAAACAAAATGAAAACCAGAGAAATAATGGCAATATGCCAGTGTCCTAACACCAAGGATATTATCAGTACCCCAATGCACATGTCCCTGCATATTTCCATGACTCCGTTAAGAATCCCTGTTTTATCATCAAGATCTTCCTGTACTTCTTTTGCAGTTTTCCTTAACTGAGTGTCTTCCGGAAACGCTGCGTACCGGTCTTCATCAAAACCTGTCGGTTCAGTCTTCTGCGGAATACCTGACTGACGCCCGAATGCTCCGCCCCCGACCTGATTTTCAAAACTTCCCGACTCCGAAAAATCCGCATCTCCGTGAGAAACAGCACTGTCGTCTCCCGCAGCTTTATTGTCTGTGGAAACGGGCGTATCGCCGTTCTGCTTCGGCTCTTTATCATCATGGTGTTTATCGGATACATCATTCCGTGCCGGAGCTTCTCCGCTTTCTCCTTTTGGGAACGGAACTGAAACGGCGGAGGCAACTGCCTTAAAAGGCCACGATGCTGACACTTCAGTTATGGTGACGTTTAACGGATAATCATCAGACGATACCGTATCGTGAGACAAATCCACGCTGAAAAGATCCTCAAGAATCTCAATGAGCATGGAAGTGAAACCGTCTGCGTTAACCGGATACTTTACTTCTTTGGAATTGTCATAATCAAAGGTATTTATTTCCGTAACCTTGCCGGTGGCGCAGTCCAGATAAATTTCAAACTTTCTGAAGGAACTGAAAAAATCATAGATAAACAGGTAATCGCCGTTTATGTGTATACCGCTGTCCCTGAACCCCAGAAGATCCAGAAGAATACTGGCTCTGCTTTCAAAGCCGCCCTTTTTTAGTTCACTGAAAATGCAGCGGAAATCATTAAGAAGATCTTCAGTCGGTTCCTCGCGGAAAACCTTCAGGCTGCCGTGCATATTCCCGTGATCTTCCGCATCTATGAATCTTTTCTCAGCGGAAAAAAAGCTGCCGGTCATTTTGTCATGATTGCATATATTCATGCCATCTGCCGGGCGGTTTCCGTCTTCACTGAAATGGCAGATACCGTAATTTATGCCGGGAATGGCATAAGAACATAAAGATTTCAGCTGTGTATCGTAATAAAACATTAGCTTGCTCCCCCTGCAGTTCTCTTCTAAAAATCAGACCGTCGCATCTTAATGCAGCCGCACAATCCGGCGGCATCCGTTTTTTCAGTTCACTCTTTCCGCTGCCTTCAAAAACACTGACATGATTATAGCATACGGCACTGCATACATTGTAACGGGAAACACCGGCAGACAGCCTCATCACACATCTGCAGTCCGCACTTTCATTGAAATACTCCGCAAAAAAACAAAAACGCCGTCATGCAGTTCACATAACGGCGTTACGGGATACGTAATGACATTATCAGTCTTTTGAAGCCTGACCGGCATCATCATCCATATACTTTATGCCGACAATAAGGTAACTCACCATTGACCAGATTGTAAGACTTGTGGCTACAAGCATGAGCAGTAAGGACAGATTTGCCATCCAGTTATCACGGAAAATAAGTTCCTTATCTCTCCAGATAAGACCTGCTATGGCCATCATCTGAATGGCTGTTTTCCACTTTCCTACCCAGCTTACGGCAACCAGACCACGCTTGCCGATTTCAGCCATCCATTCTCTCAGGGCGCTGATTACGATTTCACGGGAAATGATGATTACGGAACAGATTGTCAGAATGATTGAGAATCCCGGGTAATAGTCATCCTTATGTGCGCTGAACCAGCCGACCAGCATGACCAGTGCCACGCATACCATGATTTTATCAGCAACCGGATCAAGAAAAGCCCCGAATTTTGAGCACACCTTCCACTTACGGGCCAGATAACCGTCAAGCAGATCGGTAAAGCAGGCTATAACAAACACAAAGGCTGCGGCAAGATTACTCCACTCATTCGGGAGAAGAAAGAAGATGATGTATACGGGTATTAAAAAAACTCTCAGAAGAGTAAGGACATTAGGGATTTTCTTAAGCATTTTAAAAACTAAACGTTGAAATTCTACAATTCAAAAGCGGGGAGCATACTGCGCAGCTGACAAACATACCGTTATTTAACTTTAGGGACACTGCAAACGGAACCTGCCGGCCTTACACGCCGAAATAAAATCCTCTACAGGTTTACGCGTCATCTTCCTGAAAACGTCCTCCCCCGTATTTCCGCTATTATTATAATCACACCTTAAAATAAAGAAAAGAAGGAGATTAAAATATTCAGGATGCTTACGGTAGTTCACAAGTTAAGGAATTCATAAAGGAACGTAAAACAGAAATTGAAGCACTGGTTTTGTGACATTTCTTATCTCCTGCTAAAAAATGAGCGGCATCCGAGTGCCGCTCATTGATGTTTACTTCAGACTACTTAGGGTTCAGCCACCATTTTTTTACGTTCTTAGGTGTCTCGCAACCGTATTTTCCGATAATCTCAACCGCCTTTTCCACGGCCTGTTTCTGCTCAGTCTTATCAATCTTGGCAAAATAGCCCTTTACCCTCTGGGCGGCATTGCCGTATCCGCATGACGTATATGCCGCTGCCCAAGCATAGGCGCCGGCATAGTCGGACTGGGAGGCCTTAAGAAGAGACATGTTGTACAGGGAGACGTGATTGCCGTTGGCTGCGGCCCTGGTATAAAAATCCTCTGCCTTTTCTATATCCTTTTCAACCCCAAGACCATTCATGAAGATATTGCCGAGATCGTTATAGGCGTCGTTGTTGCCGTCATCAGCCACACGCATGAAAATGCGGTGCGCCTTTTCAAAGTCAGGCTTTGTACCGACACCGTGCAGATACATGGAACCTACAATCAGATTGTTTTCAGTAACACCGGAAGTAACGGATTTTTCAAACATCTGCAGAGCCTTGGTGCTGTCAAACAGCTCACCTTCCGTCATGGCGTAGATATTTCCCAGTTCTCCGGCAGAATCCGCATCAGCTTCGGAAAGAGGGAGAAGCAGACTTTCAGCCTTCTTCAAATCCTTTGACTGATTAAATCCGCCATAGGTATATACCGATGCAAGCGCCCTTCTTGCGGCAACAAGAGCATAGTATTCACTGTCCTTCTTTCTGTTATCGAGACTCACTGCAGACATCTTCTGCAGAATGTCCATGCCTTTGTCATAATCAACGGGAACATCTGAACCGTAGCTGGTTTTTCCGAGATAAATAAGTGCCATTTTGAAGTTTGCCAGCTGACTGCCTGATGCTGCGGCTTCAGAAAGCAGATTGAAGGAATTGAGGTACTGCTTTTCCCGATACATAAGATCTGACAGTCTTATTGATGCCTGAGGAATCCCCTGCTCGGCAGCCATGCGGAACCACTTTTTGGCGGTTACCACGTCTTTCTTTTCAAGAGCCAGATTTCCAAGGACGAATGCCGATTCACCGTCATTATCGGTGGCAAGCTCCCTCAGTACGGTAAGACCGTATTCGATGTTTGTGTCATCCCCACCATCATTAATAACAGACAGGGCATATTCACGCAGCTCATCCACGGAAGCCACACCGGATCTTGAACGCTTGGCCAGTATTTCCCTGAATCTGGCAGCTTTTTCCGGAGTCTTTTCCACCATGCCGTTAATATACATCACTGACTGATAATACATGGCGTCAAGATCCTTCTTCTGCGATGCGGCATCCAGGTATTCCCAGGCCTTTTCATAATCAGGATCCGTACCCAGACCGTTTATGTAAAGATTTGCCAGCGCCCTGTAATTCTGGCTGTTCTGAAATTCCGGACGCTTCATGAGATTTTCAAAAAGCTTCAGCAGTTTGGCGGCCTTGTCAGGATACTTTCTCATGAAGGGTACGTCATTGGTAAGCTGTCTCAGCACGTCTGACGCATATGGATATTCCGACATGTTCATGCCCGGAACAAAAAGGAATCTGTACAGATAGTCCATGCCTTCCCATCTGTCAACCTCGATTCCGCCGAGTCCTTCGCTTTTTATGCGACCCAGTATGTACAGTGCATCCGGACTAGTTATGGCTTTGCTTCGCTGACAGTAGCGCATTGCTGAACTGTAATCGCCTTCATCATAGGCGGTATTGCACAGTTCGATGTCTGTTTCCCCGCAGGCAGCCAGAGCGGAGAGGGCAGCAATCATGGCAGCTGCCGGCATGACCTTTGGACTTTTCATATCAAAAACCTCAAATGTTTGAGTTAATCCAAAAAAGCCTGAAACCGGACGTCAGAACAGTACCGAACGGAAAAAAAGAACCGTACCCTTCCGGCGTTGACGGCAAAAAGCCTCTCGACTGTCAGTACAGAGATTGACCGGCGGCACGGGATGATATGTGGTGATTATTATCGTCCGAAGGGAAAACACATCCGGATTCAAAATGGCTGCATGCGGAATACATGCGGCATCAGATCGAACCCTCCGTAAAAACCCTCGGAAATTTATCATACCGAAACAGCGGTAATCAGCAGGATGATCTAAGCACCGACACTTTCATTATACAGTCAGAGTTTTTTTACTGTTGCGAGGTATTTCATGTTTAGTGATTAAAAAACGACTAATTGTTGATTCCTAATCGGAAAAAGAGGAAAATTAAAAACTTTAATGGAAAGTATATTACTTCAGAATCGTAATAACGCATGGAAGCGGAATTAATATTTTAGGATAAAAGATGACGGATACTGAACAGGACATACACGACGGCATTATTGATGCAGTGGAAACTGCCGATATTTCAAAAATCAGAAAATCACTCATCAAGTGTCTGAGACTTGATGCTTGCAGAAAATTTTATTTTCTTAATCAAAACGTTTCCGAAATCCGTTTTGAAACATTGAATCCATTAAGCAAGTACGAATTCTTCAACGGTGAACTTGATTACGCATCAGGGTTAACAACTGCTTGACTAAATCTATAAATAGTTTATAATACATTTAAAATAGTTATAGGTTTGTTTGTAATGAATAAGATTATTTCAATTGGACAGGCTGCTAAATTGCTTGGTGTTCATGTTCAGACTTTACGTAACTG
>CACWVT010000017.1 GCA_902764345.1 uncultured Ruminobacter sp. | reverse complement strand
AAAAATCAATACATGTTTTTAAAAAACACCCAAACCGCCTAGGATATGGGTTATGTTGTTATTTTCACTTTAAAACAAGTGGGAATCTCGAGTAATATAAAAATAAAAAAGTACATAACCGTATGCCTGCGCCTGCGACCAGGCAGGCTGAACATACGGCAGCTACTGTCTGGCCTTATTGAGATTGATTACTTCGGAGTTCCCGAAAAAAGTCATGTTTTTCTGAACATGACCGGTCATCATATTGCATTAATAAAATAACGGAATAACCGGCTGTTCCGGTCTGAATACTGATGTACACGAGGATATAGAGATTTCTTATTAACGGATTTCATTATTTCCGTATCTTCGGCACTCAGAAAGCTACCGATGTTATCCGTTGTTTATTTCGCGGCGTCTTCTCAGTAAGGTTCTGATGGGCAACAGTACACAGTTAGGCTAAAAATTGAGAAGTAAATAATGAAAATCTTACATAAATTCCTGCTGATTCTTATCTGTATCGGAATACTGTCGGGACTCGGTTTCGTATTGGGGCGTTCGTGGTTGGACTATGAAATGGAGACAATTGACGCACTGCGGACGGAGTCTGACACAGAACTTGTCGTTGAATCAGGATCCACTGCGGCCGGTCTCATAAACAGACTGTATATGCCGAAAATAAACAGGTATCTCATTAAATACTGGGTAAAGAAGCACAGTCGGCTGGCTGCCGTAAAGAAGGGGTATTATCTTATTCCGAAGGGGACCGGACCGGAAGATGCGCTGAGCATGATTGTTGACGGAAGGGAAATGACTTTCAGTATTACCCTCGTTGAGGGAAACACCGTAGGTACGGCTCTTGCTTCCATCAAAAACAATAAAAATCTGAAGCATGTTCTTAAGGATGATTTCTCTGAAAGTGATTTAAAGGAACTGCTTAAAGTTTCTTACAGAAGCGCTGAAGGACTGCTGATGCCTGAAACATATTCATTCGTTAAGGGTGAGACTGACGAAAAACTCATTAAAAGAGCCTATGGTGACATGATTGATTTTCTGCACAGGGAGTATGCGGGAAGAAAGAAGGATTTACCGTACAGGAATGAGTATGAAGCATTGATCATGGCATCAATCGTTGAGAAGGAAACATCCGTACCAGAGGAAAGGGCACGCATAGCTTCGGTGTTCGTCAACAGACTTAAAAAGGGTATGAGACTGCAGACTGATCCTACCGTAATATATGGTGTCAGGGATCGTTATAAAGGACGGATTCTGCTTAGTTATCTCAAGGACGACAATGATTACAACACGTATCTGATATCAGGTCTTCCACCTACACCTATAGCAATGCCCGGCAAGGCTTCCATAATGGCAGCCCTTCATCCGGAGGATACTGAATATCTGTTCTTTGTCGCCAAAGGGCCGGATCCAAAACAGGGACATATATTCAGCGTGAATGAAAAAATGCACAACCAGGCTGTGCAGATATACCGTCAGTCCGTAAAGGAATATAAAGAACAGCATGCTGCGGGGACTGATGCGGATAAGTAATTACGGCTTGTGTGTAATTGTTGTTTGTAGTTTTTATATAATGGAGTGTTCACTGTGGGAGCATTTATTGTTTTGGAAGGCGGGGAAGGCGCCGGAAAATCAACGGCTGTGGCAGTAATCAGGGATTATCTGATTTCAAAGGGTGTGGCGCCTGAAGATATTCTTGAAACCCGTGAACCAGGCGGAACAGAAATTGCCGAAAAAATAAGAACCATTCTTAAAGAAAAGAATCCGCGTGAACAGCTCACTTCGGAGGCGGAACTGTTGCTTATGTATGCTGCAAGAGCACAGCTCGTACACCGGGTTATAATACCGGCTGTCGCTCAGGGTAAATTTGTCATCGGTGACAGACATGATTTGTCAACTGTTGCTTATCAGGGAGCAGGACGGGGATTGCCGATGGATAAGATTGATGCCGTGAGGGATATCGCCATAGGCAATTTAAAACCGGATCTGACAATCGTCATGGATATTGAGCCTGAAGCCGGCATGCGAAGGGCCAGAAATCGCGGTGATCTTGACCGCTTTGAAGTTGAAAACATTGAGTTTTTCAGGCGCATCCGAAACTGTTTCCTGAATGAGGCGGCAAGGCATCCTGACAGGATAAAGGTTGTTGATGCAGGGCAGGATCTTGAGCATGTTAAACAGTCAATAACAGATATTCTGGAGAGCTCCGGCATATGTACAGCTGGTTAATGAAACCTTTGAATGAATATAACAGGATGCGGGAGATGAACCGTCTGCCGCATGCCATTTTACTGTGTGCTCCCGAGGGCATCGGTTCTGCGGCTCTGGCAGCCGAATTTGCCAGAAGTTTTCTTTGTCTGAGAGGAGCCGGTGAGGACTGTAACTGTCACAGCTGTTCAATGATCAGAAATTCAGGTCATCCGGATCTGACTGTTATTGACAGAGGTAAAGCCCAGAGTATCGGTGTTGATGCGATGAGAACCGGAATTAATACTCTTGTCGGAACTCCCACAAACGGACACGGCAGGGTGATGCTGATAAATCAGGCAAATCTGATGACCGTACAGGCCTCAAATGCCCTTCTGAAGACTCTTGAGGAACCGGCTCCAAATACTCTGATAATTCTGACTACTGACAATATCAGATCCATTCTGCCGACAATCATCAGTCGTTCGATGCGTATTCAGGTAACTCTTCCCGCTATTTCTGAGTTTAGTGATTTTCTGAGGAGCCGTACTTCTTCTGACAGGGATTTTATCCCGGAACTCTATGTGAGCGGCATGTCTCCGCTTAAGGTGCTTGACTGGGTAGAGAACGGATATGATGAACATCTCCGTTCCTGTCTTGAACTTTTTGTTTCCGTAATGCGCGGTCAGGGGGAGATAAGAAAGCTGGCAACGGAACTGGAATCTCTATACAAAGAAGATCCCGTCATGCTTTACGGACTCATGTATTCTCTGATAAGTGACGTTATGGCGTATCAGAACGGTATTTCACCGGAAAACCTTAAGGTGCTTAAGGATCGTGAGGCTCTCGACAGCCTTGCGGCCATTCATCCTGATTCCCTGAGCGAGGCGGCCAGAAAGGTAATCATGCTTAAGGGAGCCGGGGTAGGTCCGACGGGAATAAAGAACAGTCTGATAACGGGACTTCAGTTACTGAACTGGCTTGAGCTTTTAAGAGGATATTAGCCTTTTCTGCCGTCAGAACGGGAATTTTCTGAATTTTCAGATTTACGGAACATAAAAAAAGGAAAAGCTTTTGAGTTGGCTTTTCCTTTTTACATATTTTTTTAAATTTCGGTTAAAGACGCTTATTTGTCAGCTTTTTTAAACTTAGGAGGCAGTGATTCCTCGGCTGAATAGGTGTCCTTTACGTCATCAAAGAATATATAGCTGTTCTTTGCAAATTCTTCCGGATTGGTAGATTTGTCCAGAACACCCAGTTCGGCAAGCTGGCCGGAACTGAGGACTATGGCATCATACCCTCCCTTTACTGAAGGTTTGTAGTTGTAGCTCTTAAGAATATCGGAATTCAGTTTTTGGTTGCCGGCAACGTACTTGTATTCGAGCTGTAATTTTGCAGCTTCTTCAGGATGCTCAGCCACCCATGCTGAAGCCTTCAGTATCGCTCTGGTAAATGCTGCTGCAATTTCAGGATGCTTTTCGGCAAGCAACTTTGAAACAAAGGCCGCACAGCAGTATTCACGGGCAAATTCCGGACTTTTAGCCGTGTCGACAATAGTTGTTGCATTGTATGATTCAATCATCTGTGCGGCAACGGGATCTCCCAGGGAAACGGCATCAACAACGCCGTTCTGCAGGGCTTGTCCCAGCTCGTTTCTGGAGAAAACAACAAATTCAACCTCACCGTCACGGGGATCCGTTTTTATTCCGTTCATAAACAGGGCTCTTTTGGCAATGAGAGCTTCTGCGCCGGCAAGCCCCGGAACACCGATTCGCTTTCCCTTGAGATCCGCTATTTTGCTGATTCCGGAACCAGGCAGGGCAAAAATCTTAATACAGCCGGTATGAATGCCTGCGGTGAACTTAATCGGCAGACCGTTCTGCAGAGGCTGGAGGAACTTACCGATAAGGCCGAATCCCACATCGACCTGATTTGCTCCGATGGCTTCCTGTACGTGAGCTGCATCAACCTGGACGTTTTCGGCTATGATTCCTTCTTCCTCCAGAAAACCGAGTTCTACCGCAAGATGAAGAGGAGCCTGACAGAGTGACGGAGAGTAGGCTATTCTCAGACGGAATTTTCCGTCATCCTGCTCATCGCTGCCGCAGGCACATGCCAGAAAAAGACCACTTAGCAGACAGACTGCCGTTCGGATCCATTTAAAACGGTTAATAAAGTTTATTTTCATGCTAAACATACTCCTATATGCTGTATTCAGGTTCTTTTTTGAAGCCGCCGAATTTAAGCTGCTTCAGTATTTCCCCGTGATATTTAAGAAAATCCGCATCACTGCGGTCACGTGGCCTTGGGAGTTCCACGTCCACGACCGAGGTAATCATTCCAGGTCTTGGGGTCATTACCACGATTTTGTCGGACAGATAGATTGCCTCGTCAACATCGTGGGTAACCATAATCATGGTCATGTTTTTTTCTTCCCTGATTCTTAATATTTCGTCCTGAATATTCATTCTGGTAAAAGCATCCAGTGCCCCGAGCGGTTCGTCAAGAAGCAGCACGGAAGGGTGACCGACCAGAGCCCTGGCAAGTGACGCTCTCTGGCACATGCCGCCTGACAGCTGATGGGGGTAGTACTTTTCAAAACCCCTGAGTCCGACAAGTTCCATATATTCATCGATTCTGCTTTTCTGCTCTTTGAATATTCCTCTTGCCCTTAATCCGAAGGCAATGTTGTCATATATCGTCAGCCAGGGAAAAAGGTTATGTTCCTGGAACATAAAGCCTCTTTCCGGCCCAGGAGATGAAATGGTTACTCCGTCAAGCTTTATGCTTCCGGAGGTGGGAGCAATAAGTCCGGCAATCTGTCTGAGCAGCGTGGATTTACCGCAACCTGACGGCCCGATGAGGGAAATAAATGAATTTGCCGGTATGTCGAGGTTTATGTCCTTGAGAGCCGTTATTGTTTCCTTCTGCTTGTTTATGAATGTTTTTGTAACATTGTCTATTTTTATTGCACCTACCATTTGATGACTCCTGCCTGCCATACCAGAATGCGATCCCTGATTTTAAAGAGAGCGGTGATTACCAGATAACATACCAGCGACATTACTATCAGGCCTGCGTATACGTTCGCATAAGACATCATTTCCTTCTGCCAGTTGATGTACCAGCCTATGCCGTATTTTGCGCCAAGCATTTCAGCTGTCACCAGCGTTATGAATGATGAACATGTTCCGTTGAAGATGCCGATGAACATGAACGGCATGGCAGCCGGAATACCGATTTTAAGTATTGAGCAGGCTTTTGATGCTCCGAGAGTGGCTCCGACTTCAAAGTATGAGTTTTTGATGTTTGCTATACCGTTTGCCGTAAGCACGGTTGTAGGGAACCATACTGCAAGCGCAATAAGGAAACTGCTGGCCATTATGATTGACGGGAATACGACAAGTACGATGGGAATCCATGCAGTTGGCGGTATCGGACCGAGAATTCTTACCAAAGGCTGAACCCAGTATTTGAATCCGCTGCTGAATCCGAGTGCAATACCGGTAAGTATGCCGAAAACGCATCCGAAAAGCCAGCCGAGAAGCTGAATTCTCAGAGTGTACAGAAGGCAGTTTCCCAGAAAAAGCGAGTCGCTGATAAGGACACTGAATATTTTTTCCGGTGACGGAAAGTAGAGAGGGGGCAGCAGAACATATTTTGTCGTGATGACGTTAAAGATGTTCATTGCAAGAATTACGGTACCCCAGAATGCTGATCTGTAGGCGGTTTTTGTACGCACCTGGCCTTTTCCGAATAACAGAAACAGTTCATAAGTTATCGCCATCAGTGCCGTAAATAATAAAAAGTAAGATGTGCCCGGTGCCGAGTATTCGGATGAGTCGGGAACAAGCAGGGCCACGGCGGCCGTAAAAGCTGCAGATATAAGCGGCCATTGGGTTTTAATTATTTTCATGTCTTTTCATCCCCATTTTTCCGGTCAGCTCCTGATTTAGAAAGGTGAACGGAGTTTATGTTGCGTTAAGAGATGTTAAGTTCTTTTTTAAATCTTGAGTATATGGTATTTGCGGTGTAAAGAGCCTGTACCGGGTTATGTCCAAGCACTCTGTCCTTTACTACCAGAACCGTGGTCGGAACTGTTGAATGTTTAATGAACAGGGTATCGTGACCGATACAGAGACCCATTACGATGTTGAAATCGGTATGTTCGCGTTCCAGAATCTTCGCCTGAAGAATAGGATTGCACAGGGACTCATGTCCGCAGCCTCGGTTAAGCTTCAGTTCGTTCGGAACTCCAATTTCCGTCTTGTCCACTGCCCCAGTCTTACAGCCGACAACATAGTTGTCTATTCCTTTGGCCGTAAGAATTCTGGAAAGAATTCTTGATTCATTAAGCAGACCGACGCAGGTGGCGATACCGACTTTCTTATAATTCATTCTGGTAATGAACTCGATTGTTTCTTCGACACGTGTCAGACGACCATAGAATTCACCTTCAATTTCAGCAGATACCCTGGCTATGTTTCCGAGAACCTCATCGTTTTTGTAGATTTCTATTGTTTCGTTGACCAGGTCGTTGTCCGCACAGGCAGTGAGACAGAATTTCGGATATTTTGATTCGTTCTTGAATCTGCATGCGGCAGTAGTGCAGTTTGCACAGGTAAGATTTTTTTCCGTCATGAATTACAGCTCCCAAGTATAGTTATTTAGTATGAATTTGCTTTAATTAAAATCCAATTGCAATCAGATGTCAATAAAAATTCATACTAAACATACATGAAAACTATAAAATAAACTGGATTCTTAATTTGATTGATACTATAATTGCCTAGCAATTTGCTATGTTTTTCTATTATATCAGAGAGGTGTCTATGTTAAAAATAAAAATTGCGGATATTGCAATTGCTGCCATTGAGGGCGTTCTCGTGGCCGGTCTCTTTTCTTTTTGGTCTCCTTGTCCGGTTGGCGAACATATCATGGGTTGTCACTGGGTAAGTAATGTCACGGTTGCCCTGTCATCTGCAGTAATACTTCTTTCACTGTTAAAGCTTTTAAGCGGGGAAGTACTGTTCCGCAGGGGAATAAATTCTGCAGTACTGTTAATATCACTGATTCAGGCCTTTGTTCCGGGATGGCTTATTGCAATATGTGCACATGAACACATGAGATGTCACGTATACAGCCAGCCTGCCGTAGTGACAGTTGCCGGTATAGTGGCTCTTATTACCATCGGTGAGCTTGTTCTTGACAGAAAGCCTGCCGCTGTCTAGGGTAAAAAGCCGGAGGAATCAGTGAACGTTAAGCTGAAGCTTGCCGTGGCAAGCCTTAAACACAATACGGCCAGAACATTTTATATGACTGTCCTGATAGCAGTGATTTGTTTTTCTGTTTTTTCGGGGGAGACAGTTACTTCCGGACTCTGTGACGGTATGGAAAGTCTGAAAAAGAGGCTCGGTGCGGACATAGTTGTTATTCCTTCGGGAAAATCACGTCAGCAGAATTTTGAGGAAATTCTGCTTGGTGGCAAACCAGGTTTTTTTTACATGCCTAATTCCGTTGTGACTGAGATTTCACGGCTTGACGGCGCAGAAAAGGTTACGGCTCAGTTTTACCTTGCTTCACTGACTGCTGACTGCTGCTCAACAGAGTTGCAGATTATGGGGTTCGATCCGGAAAGCGATTTTATCGTTATGCCGTGGCTTTCAAAGAGTTATGCGAAAAAACTTCAGCTTGGAGAAGTTATTGCCGGAAGTGATGTTTTTGTGCCAAGAACCGGTATCATTAAAATATATAATCAGGACATGAAGGTTGTCGGAAGTATGGATAAAACCGGTACCGGACTTGATTTTACCGTGTTCACCAATACTGATACAGTCAAGCTAATGTTAAGATCCGCACAGAAGCTCGGAGTTTCTGCAACGGATGCGGATCCTGACAGAGTAGTGTCGTCAGTAATGATTAAGGTCAGGGACGGCTTTGATAAATCAGATATCGTTGACACTATAAACAGAACAATGGCGGGTGTGCAGGCCTTTGAGAACAGGGACATGGTAACGTCCTTTACCTCCAAACTGAACCATATGACGCTGATGATAAAGTCATTGGTGGGTTTCATTTGTGTTCTAGCCATGATTATGGTCGTTTTTCTTTTTTCAGTCATGATTAACGAAAGAAAGAATGAGTTTGGAATTCTTGAAATTATGGGATTTACCGTTAGAAGTCTGCTTGCAGTTGTGTTTTATGAACTCGTTTTCATCTGTATGGCTGGTTCACTGGCTGGGGTGGCCATGGCGGCAGTGTGGTCACTCAGTTTTAAATCATTTCTTGAGTCTGAGCTTGGTGTTCCGTTTCTGTTTGACTGTTCTGAATCCTTTCTGCTCCATGCCTGTGTTACGGCGGTTGCCGGAACCATACTAAGCTTACTGCTGTTACTGCCGTTTGTATTGAAGGCGCTTAGAACGCCTACTGAGGTCGTAATGAGGGAGTAGAGATGGAACTTTATCTTAGAGATGTCTGTAAGACTTACAAAGGAAAAAATGCAGGACATGATTCTACTGATTCATTCAGTATGAGAAATGTGAATTTTGATTTGCTTCCGGGAAAGGTTACGCTGGTGACGGGGTGTTCTGGAAGTGGAAAAAGTACTCTGCTGAGCATCCTCTGTGGACTGCTACGTCCAGAATCAGGAAATGTTTTTTACGGCGGTGACAGTATTTATGATCGTGGTGGAAACGATTTGGCTCTGCTTCGCAATGCAAAGTTCGGTATTGTTCCACAGAAATGTCTTCTGATGAGCAGTCTTACCGTAAGGGAAAATGTTATGTTACCTGCACTATATGCCGGAGTGGATGAGAAGAAGGCGGCAGCTAAATGCGAGGAACTGCTCTCATATCTCGGCATTTGCAGTTTGTGCGGCAGATATCCCCGTGAACTGTCAGGAGGTGAGATGCGTCGCGTGTGTATTGCAAGAGCAATGATCAATGAGCCTGAGTATATTTTTGCCGATGAGCCTACCAATGATCTTGACGAAAACGGAAAAAAAAGAGTTCTTTCTCTGCTAAGAGAGTCTGCAGGACAGGGGGCGGGGGTTCTTATTGTGAGTCACGATTCTTATGCCGTATCTTATGCTGACATAAAGTATGGTATGAACGGAGGAAGACTTTTATAAAAGCCCCCCTGAGATCTGCTTCACTTTCATACCGTGTTAATGTTTATGCGGTATAAAGCATGCCAAAACATGAACTTGATTATTATCAATAAAAAACAACCGATAACGTCTTAACAAATGTTGGGTTGTCTTCATATGGGACAGTATTCTTAATCCGTGGTAAAATTATGTAGATTATGCTGTCAAAACAGTTACGGTTACTGTTAGATACAGGATCGGCAGCTGTTTTATACTCACATTTAGGTTATTGGGATAATAATGTGAATACCATATCCAGATACATATTCAAAGACATACTAAAAACGCAGGGAGCTATTTTTGGTGTGCTCATGCTGATTTTTATGAGTCAGACGTTTATTAAATTCATCGGCAGGGCTTCAAAGGGTAACATTCCTGCCGAACTGGTTTCTCAGCTTCTGGCTCTGTCCGTGCCGACTATGGCAAATTTCATGTTGCCGCTTTCTCTGTTTCTGGCAGTCCTTTTTTCCATCGGCAGCTTCTGTTCTCAGAGCGAAATGGTTGTGATGCGTTCCGTCGGTTATTCACACCGCCGACTGCTCGGAGTGATTACGCTTCTTATAATTGTCAACATGGCAGTCAATGTCGCCTGTACCTGTTTTCTGTCTCCGTGGTGTGAGTCAAGACAGCTTGATTTGATAAACAAGGCAAAATCCGATCCTACAATGCTTGCCATAGACAGCGGTAAGTTTATTAAGCTGAACGGAAATAATGTTGTTTACATAGAAAACAATGGTACCGTTGACAAGAATTACAATGTAATGAATCAGATCTATGTGTTTTCCGGAGGAGACGCCAGCACCGCTCCTTCAGTCACAATATCCACCAGTGCAAAATCAGAATATGATGCTGACGGTCTGTTCTGGTTGACACTGCTCAGGGGAACAAGATATGAAGGTCCTGACGAAAAGGGGGAATTCAAGATCTCGTTTTTTGATGAATACAGAGCCGTTGTTCCGGAGGTGGCGTCAGGTCACGACAAAGCAAAGGTTTCTACAAAAAGTAACAGTGAACTGCTGAAGTCCGGGACTTCGGCGGATTATGCAGAAATGGAGTGGCGCATAGTTCAGCCAATAACCATATGCATACTGGTGCTTCTTGTTGTTCCTCTTTCTATGGTAAATCCGCGAAGGGGGCGTTTTGCGAAATTCCTGCCGGCAATAATAATTTACATAAGTTATTATCTGTTTGCCTTCGGTTTTAAGTCCAGTATTGCCAGAGGAAATTTCCCGGTACTTCCTGGGATTTTTCTGGTTCCTGTTATCTATCTGTTTATTTTCACCATACCGCTTAATCTGACAAATACCGAGTGGTATAACAGAATGAGAGCCGGCAGAAAAAAGCACGTTGAGGTTGTAAGGTAGTGTATAAGGTTGTTGATAAATACGTCGGTCGTACAGTGGCCGGTATGGTGGTTTTTTGTACCATCGGACTGGTATCCCTGAGTTCGCTGATTAAATTTGTGGATCAGTTGCGCAACGTGGGGCGTGGTGAGTTCGATTTCGTGTCGTGCATGCAGTATGTTCTGCTTACCGTCCCGGGGCAGATTTTAATGTTCTTTCCTTTGGGAGTGCTTCTGGGTACCGTACTGGCACTCGGTAATCTTGCCTCTACCTCAGAACTCATTGCCATGCAGGCCCTGGGTAAATCCAAAATGCGTATAGTGTGGAGTGCGTGCAAGTCAGTAATCCCTCTTATATTCGTAATTATGCTTCTGGGTGAATATGTTGTTCCTGATTCAGAGAAGAGGGCCGAAAGTCTTATTTCCGAAGCTGTATCCAACGGTCAGGTGGCGGTGACGAGCAGAGGTATCTGGTTCAGAGAGGGAAACAGCTTCATCAATATAGCTTATTTCATGTCAGACGGTGATTTACAGTCGGTTACCAGATATATTTTTAATGACTCCATTCCTAAGAAACTTGTCAGAACGGAAAGTGCAAGCAGGGGGTACTGGAAGGATGATAAGTGGAAAATGGAAGATATCAGAATTACTACCTATGCTGACGACAGGATTGTCAGGGATTTTAGGGAAAGTGACGTATGGGACATTAATCTTACACCGGCAAATGTTGAGGTTGTAGGTGTTCATGCCAATGAACTGTCAATCAGTGGTCTTCATGAATACATCAGATATGTGACCAAAAACGGTCAGAAGGCGGATCGTTACATACTGGAGCTTTACAGAAAAATCATTTCTCCGATAACCGTTCTTGTTGTTCTGTTACTGGCTTCAAGTACCATTTTCGGTCCTTTGAGAAGTTCATCCATGGGGGCGCGCATAGTTGTCGGTATTTTGGTTGGGTTCAGCTTTTATGCGGTGAATGAGATTCTGGCTCCGTTTACCATTTTTTACGGGGTTCCTCCGTTAATTGGAGCAATAAGCCCGACGCTGATAGTTCTGGCGATAGCCGTCTATCTTTTACGTAAGAATACGTAATTTTGCAGCTAAACAATACGGATAGAGAGTTTTGTCTGCCGGTAAACGTGGCTGTGTATGTTTTATCGGCAAAACAGGGCAAATTTGCAATAAAGCTTGCACAACATAAAAAATAATGTATTATAGTCTGTGACATTTGCCAGAATGGCGGAATTGGTAGACGCAGCGGATTCAAAATCCGCCGGTAGTGATATCGTGAGGGTTCAAGTCCCTCTTCTGGTACCAGTCGGTTTTTCCGAACATATCACAGATCATTGTCTTATAGTGTTATTTAGGACACTAACGCAGTTCTCAATTATTAAAAAGTCTTTCTTTTTTTTCTTACCTGTCACACGTTTTTATTTTTTCAGATGTTATTCTAGAGAATATAGCTTCATAATCCAAAACGTTATGGAGTATCTGGTAACATTTGACGTAATTATATAAAGTCAGAGTCCTGATATTTTTCAGAAAAGTAATGTCTGACACAGATGGATAATGCATAAATGCGAGCACGGGAGGTCGAATGAGTTACTGTAAAATTATTGCGGTTACTGGAGCTGCTTTTTTTCTGTTTTCAGTTCAGGCAGAAGCCAGACCATGGACAAATGAAAAATACATTACCTGCGTGGCTACGGAGATCCTGAATGGAAATCTCTTTCAGTGTGTTGATTCCAAAAATAATCAGCATCTAATCAAGATGGCAGACATAGAAGCTCCGGAGTTGGAGCAGCCTTTTGGTCCGGAAGCTAAAAAATGGCTTAAGTCAACAATCTACAATCAGAAAATCATGGTAAAGGTGAGAGGAAGTGAAAACGATTATGTCCTTGGAGAACTGTACTATCAGAAGAAGAACCTTAACCGGGAAATGATTCGTCAGGGACTTGCATGGACTGACAGAAAGAACGGTGATTCCATGTATCAGCGGTTGGAAAGGGATGCTCATTCAAACGGTATTGGACTGTGGTCTGACGTATTTGCAGAGTATCCTGCAGACTTCAGAAAAACTCATCCGAATGATATAGAACATCTGTTGAAGATGGAGCAGGATGAAAACCTTAAAATAAGTGAAAAAGCTCCGGCAGAGCACTGATTCTGCATGCTGAAACGTCCGATGGTTCTCTGGTGAATGAGGTTTTTATCGGGCATGAATATGTTTTCATAATTAGAATTGTTTCACATATTTTGGCCTTGTTGCAATTGTATAATCAGACTGCATGATTGGGAGATTACTCATATGAAAAAACTTTTTTTATCAGTTGCTCTCAGTGCCGGAGTTATGATTTGCAGTGAGGCCGGTGCTGTCACAAGTGAACTTCCTCAGGTAAAAAAATGTGAGGAGGCCATGAAGCAGGCCATGTACGAGGTGGCTGTACAGCAGTGTGAGTATGAGGCTGAAAAGGGCAGCACGGAGGCTGCAGAATATCTCGGATACATGTACCTTAAAGGCAAGGGCGTGGCCAGGGATTGGGGGCTTGCCAGAAAATATCTTGAACAGGCTGTTGACGGCGGTCTTGTTACCGCAAGCAGGTATCTTGCAATTCTGTACTGGAATGGTCTGGGAGTGGAAAGAAGCAGGGAAAAGGCAATGGAGCTGTTCAATGACTGCATGTCATATGAGATGCAGAACGGAGGGGACAGCTGTAAGGTTCAGCTGGCTCAGACTCTGAGCTTTGGAACAAATTCCGAACAGGATCATCGTTATGCGAAAGATCTCTATGCCCAGCTGTTTGAAAAGAAAGACTATCAGTACTCATTAGATCTTGCTAAAATGTACCTGGTTTTGGGACAGAATGCCGAAGCCTATAAGTATGCCGAGTTTTATATATGGTGGGCTAAAAGATACGGGGACGTGGAACAGCTGCGCCTCAGTATGAGTGATGCCACTGTTGTTAAGAACAAGGCTGTAGTTAATCTCAGTGACGTTCAGGTCAACGATGCGTACAACTGGGTGAAAAACGAGATATACAAGATTAACGAAGAACACATGCAGAAGAAATCGGGTGAGAACGTAAGTAAAGCTGACGTAAAAAAGCAGTAACTCAGCCGGTGACTGAATTACGTTTTTATGACAACAGGTAATTATTCAAGACTATCACTTGCGCCAATGCTGGACCTTACGGACCGGCATTTTCGTTATTTATGCAGAATTCTTTCCAAGAATATGCTTCTTTATACCGAGATGGTGACTACCGGAGCCATAATTTACGGTAAAGGAGACTATCTTGCCTTCAATGAGGAAGAGCACCCTGTGTCCCTGCAGCTTGGCGGTGCCAATCCAGAACATCTTGCCATATGCGCCGGAATCGGTGAGGATAGAGGATATGATGAAATAAATCTCAATGTGGGATGTCCTTCCGACAGGGTGCAGAACGGTTCTTTCGGGGCTGTGCTGATGCGTAGTCCTGATCTTGTATGTGACTGTATCAAGGCTATGAAGGATCGCGTAAGTATCCCGGTTACAGTAAAAACCCGCCTCGGTGTTGATGAACTCGATGATTATGATTATATTCATTCCTTCGTCGCAAAACTCCGGGATGCCGGAGTAGATGGTATGACCATTCATGCCAGAATGGCCTTTCTTAAAGGAATGAGTCCCAGAGAAAACAGGGATAAACCGCCCCTTAACTATGAGAGGGTTTATCAGCTGAAAAGGGATTTCCCGGATCTTCATCTGTCAATAAATGGTAATATCACTACTATTGATGATGCACTTAAACATCTGGAATACGTTGACGGAGTAATGATTGGCCGGGCAATATACCAGAATCCGTACATGCTTGTGGATGTTGACGAGCGTATTTTTAACCATAAACATTCCCGCAGAATGAGCCGTAAGGAATGTGTGAGAGCCTGTTATCCTTATATCGAGAATTATCTTTCCCAAGGAGGTGCTCTTAAGCACATATCACGCCATTTTCTGGGAATGTTCAATACCTGTCCGAACAGCAGACAGTTCAGACAGTACATGGCTCAGAATCATTACAAGGAAGGGGCTGACATAAGTGTGCTTGAGAAGGCCATGAGTTTTATTCCGGACGAAGAGAGTTCTGCAGAATAGTAGGGGTATTCCGGAAAATGCGGCTATGGGCAGTGCCAATCTGCTCTTAAGAAAAAGCTCCGTAATTTACGGAGCTTTTGGAAGGCTGATAACTGGCGTCAGCTGAAACGACTGTTGTTTTTATTTCGCAACAGGGAGCTTTCTGGTAAGGGATTCAAGTACGCTGTTTACGGCTCTGCGCTTCTGAGCTTCAGTAACCAGCGGCTTATCCGTAAGGGTGCTTGCTGCACCTGACCATATTTCTCGTCCGCTTCTGTTATCTTTGATTACGATATCGATTGAGTTGTTAACACCGTGAGAGGTGCCTCCGGTAGTAAGTCCGAGTGAGTCAAACATCAGATCGGCTTTGTCGTTGCTTTCTGATTTTGTTACAACACCATAGCTGATGGTAAGATTTGCATTACCATCGGTTTTGGTTAGTCCCTTTGCGGTAAGCTTATTGGTGAGAGTTTCCTCGATGAGCTTTTTCCACTGTGATACGTCTGTAGAGATGGCTACCAGATCCTTGTTAACCAGTTTATAGGTTAATTTTGAGTGTTCATACGGCCACTGTTCAAGATTCTGCGCTACAGTGGTTGTCTGTAAGGTTGGTTCTGATTCAGCGATCAGAAGTCCGTTGTTGTCAATTACCCCGCCGGTTGCTGCAGCCGTACCGCTACTGCTTCCGGTAGATGCACAACCGGTTATTGCAAGGTACATTACTGCAGATAATGTAAGAATTTTATAATTCATATTATTTCCTTTTTTTACTCCGAAATATGAGCTAATTTTTTCGGAGAATGTCATTATTGAACACATAATGAAAATCACTGAATTTTATACATTAAAAATATGAATGCATTATTCACCAAAGTGCAAAAGAATGATCGTGGTCAAATGTTTTTGATGGTGTTTGTAGAAAAAATGTGAATATTCGGATGACTGAGAGAGTTATGGGAACCGGATAGGTCAGAAGATGGCCTCCCCAATAGGAATCGAACCTATAACTAACCCTTAGGAGGGGTTTATTATATCCATTTAACTATGAGGAGTTGCCTGTATTATAACAGTTTGTCGTGATTATACAATCATTTAGTTAGCTTATGTTACGGAGTTTTTGACATAAATGGTTATTTATCAGGCCTTTGGCCGTAGTTCTTAACGGAGCTTGAGATTCTTACGCCTGCATTCGCTATAAGGCATTCAGGAAAATACATCGTGATAATGATTGTTTACAATTTGTGATGAATTTAAACAATCAGTGATTCCGAACGGCTATATTTGAGAGATCTGTAGAAACTTATATTGACCCCGGTATAAAAAAGTAAGGCAAGGTTATATTATTTACTAAGGAGTATATTGTTTTTACTGTGCATATTTCATTCTTGGAAAAGTTGCGGATCAGCCGTTGTCAGGTATTGGTCTGACGGGCCTGCTTAAGTCATGTGATGTGGGGCCGGGCGTGCAGCATCCGCCGTAACAGGATCAGTAATCCGGAGCCTTAATATGTCAAACACCAGGAAAAATTCACTGACATTCTATTTTAAAGTCATTACTTTACAGGTAGTCATCTTAATTATTCTGTTCGGAGCTCCGTTTGTGTATACAAACTACGAAAACAGCAGAAAAGTTGAAGCCCTGAAAAGTTCCGTATATCCGGCCGTACGTGAACTCGGCGAGGTTCGCAGTAATTTTATATATGCTTATGAAATGGCATATGGGGTTCTGCTGGGTGTTCAACAGAAGTCTACTTATGATTCTGCTAAGGAACAGCTTGACGGTATGGTGGTCGGTCTTCAAGACAAGGTTAACGAGGAGCTTAAAAATGAACTGGTTAGCTCCATCGGTGAATTCCACACAGCCGTAACCGGTGCTTTTGAGACCAAGGAAAAAAATAAGGGAAAGACTGAAGGTGGAGTGCTTTCAGCTGATGATTTTGAGAATATCCATGTGAAAGCTGAGAGCGTAACGTCTCAGATTAAATACATGATTGACGAACAGGTTGAGTATGTAGACAGAATGAATGCTCAGGGATTCATGGATAACTGGAAGGTTGCTGCAGGCATGATTCTCGTGGAGGTTTTTCTGGTATCAGTTCTGATTTACTTTCTGTCATTTGTATTCTCAGAACGCATAAATAAGTTTATTCAGGCATCAAGGGAAATGCTGAACGGTAACTTCGGCGTCAGAATTAAGGATGACAGAGATGATGAAATCTCTCTGATAGCAGAGAATATCAACAATCTCGCATCCAATCTGAGTACTCTTTCCGGAAGTATGTATGATCAGGCATCAAATCTCTCTGATGCTTCAAGTCAGCTCAAAAGTGCAAACTATAACATCAATGCATCAAGCGAGGATCTTCTGTCTCAGGTTATTACGGTCAGTGCCGCTGCCGAGGAAATGGTGGCAACGTCGGTTGATATTGCCAATAACTGCAGTCAGGCAGTAAACAATTCTGAAATGACATGTAAAGTGGCCACTGCCGGCCTTGATGTGGTACATCAGACAGTTGAAGGTATCAGGGAGCACAGCCGAAAGACCAAGAAGGATGCTGAAATTATCGTTTCCCTCAGCGAACAGACAAAAGTTATCGGCAGTGTTATTTCAACAATTCAGGATATTGCCAGTCAGACAAATCTTCTTGCCCTTAATGCGGCAATTGAGGCAGCCCGAGCCGGTGAATATGGCCGCGGTTTTGCGGTGGTAGCAGATGAGGTTCGTGCTCTTGCGGCCAGAACAGCACAGTCAACCACTGAAATCAGCGAAATGATTAATCAGGTGCAGGCAATGGCAACTCAGGCAAACGAGTCCATAATTTCCACTGTGGGGCAGATGGACAAGCTCGCAGTCCATGCCGAAGAACTGCAGAAGGTGCTCGATAACATTCTTGTGGACATTAACAATGTAAACAAACAGATTACTCTTATAGCCTCAAGCACTGAAGAACAGTCTGCAACATCTTCCGAAATGTCAAAGAATCTTCAGGACATTACCAGTCAAGTGAGAAGCATGTCTGAAAAGGTTTCTGACATCTGCATGACAACCGGAAAGATTGAGGACGCTTCAATGCAGATGGTTGAAGGAATTGAAAAATTCAGAAAACACGGGACTGATGAAAACAATGATGAATATTCTGAGAGTCCGGAATCAGAAACGGTAGCGGATGAACAGCCTGAAGATACTGAATCTTATGTATATGATGGCGATGCAGAATCCGGCAACGGTGAAAAATAATAATTAAATACACAGTAACGTATGGCATACGTCTTTCCGCCAGTGATTAAAAGTCGGGCGGCTGTGTTATTAAACTTCGGAGAAAGAATATGGCAAGTGTTTTGGATTCAGTGAATCAGTTAACGCAGATAGTCGGTCAGAACCGGCTTGAACTGTTGCTGTTTACTCTTGCCGGCAGAACTGAGAGATTCGGTGTAAACGTGTTTAAGGTGCGTGAAGTGCTTCTGTGTCCTAAGCTTACGGCAATGCCGAGACTGCATTCGGCCGTAGTGGGGGTTTCTTATATCAGAGGTCAGACAATTTCCGTAATCGACTTAAGTTATGCCATCGGCGGAAAAAGAACGGAGAACATTGACAGGTGCTATGTCATTGTGGCTGAATACAGCCGCTCGGTTCAGGGATTTCTGGTAAGCGGAGTTGAAAGAATTGTAAACATTAACTGGGACAAGGTGATGCCTCCTCCTCAGGGAATGGGAAAAAACAATTACCTGACCGCAATTACCGAAATTGATGGCGGTATAGTTGAAATACTGGATCTGGAAAAAATTCTGGATGTTATCTGTCCTAACGAAATGGAAGTCAGCAAGGAAATCATTCAGGAGTCGGTTGTTCACAATGAACGTCAGGAACAACTGGCTGTGGAAAGCGGGGCTGAACCGATAAAGCGCAAGATTCTTATTGCCGATGATTCCTCAGTGGCCAGAAAGCAGGTGGAAAAGACAGTAACATCTCTGGGTTACGAGGTGGTTAAGGCAAAGAACGGTCTTGAGGCCTATAATATTCTTAAGGAATATGCGGCAAACGGCAGACTTACAGATCAGATAGGTCTTATCGTCTCTGACATAGAAATGCCGGAAATGGACGGTTATACCTTAAGCGCCAAGATTAGAAGTGAACCTGAACTTGCTCAGATAAAGGTTATTCTGCATACGTCACTAAGCGGTGTTTTTAATCAGTCTCTGGTTAAGAAGGTTGGTGCGGACAATTTTGTGGCTAAGTATAAACCGGATGAACTGGCGAAAGCCATCAAGGATCTTATGGCTGTTTACGACAGATAGAATTAATTCATGAACGTGTTTTGCAGGAAATTATACAGCATTGTGATGTTTGGCCTGATTTATGGAAAATGAAGATCACGGGATTTCACAGAAAAATTATGCTTTGTTCTGTGATTTCCTTAAAGACAGTTGCGGGGTGGATTTAAAGGATAACAGAGCCTATCTGGTGAGCAGCAGGCTTAGTCCTTTGTTGCGTGGCTACGGATGTATGAATCTTAATGAATTCATAGAAAAAGTACTGTTTTCCGATGATACCTTTCTGAGGAAAATTGTTGTCGAAGCCATGGTTACACACGAAACCAAGTGGTTCCGCGACGGCTATCCTTTTGAGTTTCTGGTGGACACCATGATTCCCGAGATTAAGGATAAATCAAAGGAGGTAAAGATCTGGTCAGCTGGTTGCTCAATGGGGCAGGAACCATATTCCATTGCCATGGCAATACTCCGTAACAGCTGCCGGTTAAAGGGACTGCAACCAAATCAGATACGTATATTTGCCACAGATCTTTCCATGTCAGCACTTAACTTTGCACGTGAAGGTGTTTTTTGTACGACAGATCTGTCAAGAGGTCTTAGTAAGGAATACGTGGAAAGATTTTTTTCTCCGGTTGGGACATCATCGGCAGAATACAGAATCTGTGATGACGTAAAATCTCTGGTGTGTTTCAGACATCATAACCTTATAAAAACGGGAAGCCGCCCATTTATGGGAAAGTGTGATGCGATTTACTGCCGCAATGTAATGATTTATTTTGATCTGACTACGAAACTTAAGGTTCTGAATTATCTTAAAAGTTGCCTTAAAACTGACGGATATCTGCTTCTCGGAAGTTCTGAGTTTGTGCCAAAGGAAATATCAGGTATGGATATGATGCGGTACAGTAACGGCGTCGTGTACAAAAAGATCGCTTAGCGAGTCTGAGGTTAATTCCGTTGCTTGTCTGTGTGGAAAAAGGGCAGAGTCGTAGCGTCTCTGCCCTTTAAACTTAATACGTCCTGCTGTTTTTTACTTTTGGCTGTTACCGGCAGGTTTTTGGGTGGTGTTTTCGTTTTCTGTTACGGGCTGTTGTTCCTGTTTCTTAATGGTAATTCTTGCTGCCTTGTTCAGAATGTCGGTAAGATATTTTATCTGCTCTTCATCCTTTGCAATTCTTCTCATGTAGAAATATATGCTGTGTGATACGTTGGAGATTGATTCAATTTTGTTTGGATCATTATAATCTGCGGATGTAATCAGGTTTTCTTTCAGTCTTGTCGGTAAATCAATAAAATATGAAATGTATTTACCATCATCGGTGTCGCAGCCTACTGACAGTCCCAGAGAGTTTTTAGGCATGGCTTCGCACCCCTGTACTTCTGAAAGCTGTTTTACTATCTGTTCAGTTGACAGGTTCTCCGGAGGGAACGTAATGATCGTGAGAATTTCGAAGTCGCCGCACTTGTAGCGTGAAGAGACCCCGTCAGACGTATAGCTGATAAGACTGCATTCATCAGGAAGAATCACTTTCACGTCTTTTCTTTTATTTTGCTTCTGAATCTCTCTCTTACTGCTTTCTATAAAATCTCTTTCTTTCTGATTTACGGAATCGGCCTCAACGGTTGTTGCCCCAGGGGACAGAATTTTCTCCGCGGCTTCTTTATCGAAAGCCATAGCCTGTCCACTGCAGCAGAATAATAACGTGCCGAGAAGCATGGAAGTGATGAATCTGTTGTCCATAAATACATTCCTTATATGGTCCCGTATATGAATATGACGGGATAGGTATGGCTCAGATATCCCTGAGCTGTTAAATGTTTCTGCAAGTATATCATCAATTCCTTATATTGTGATTTGCTCAGTGTATTAGGTTGTGAGGTAGTATTCGCTCCGATATCCCTGATGGCTCCTAGGTATGATTTTATGTCGTAATGTCTGTCCGTAAATATCAGCCTTTCCGTGTAAATGTTTTTTCCGAAAGCCCTGTGTGCCGTTTCGGCGGTTTTTTCTGCAGATGCAAACTTCACTGTTCTGTCTGATATACCGACAGCAGCAAAAGCCTCCCTAAGTTCCGGCAAGGTTCCTTCCGTCGGCAGAGATATGGCAATGGTACAGGTGCCGTCTGCCGTCTTCAACATATTAATACGTTCAAGTACCCGTTCAACTGAGCACCACTGCATGGCCAGAGATGAGTATATGAAATCATATTTATGAGGCAGATTTAGGTTTTCCATGTCGGCCACCAGAGATTCCGTGCCGGAAATCTTTAAGTTTTTCGCCTCAGCTATCATTAAAGGTGAAAGATCTATTCCGGTAATGCTCCCGGCATACTGTTTCAGCTCCGGATAATTGATTCCTGGGCCGCATCCGAGATCAAGACATCTGTTAAATAATATTTCCGGAACCTTCAGGGAGAATCCTCTGGTCTTATGAGTCACAGCCTTCTGAAGCAGTTCAAGAGCGATTATTTTCTGAATTAAGGCATGTCCCACGTATTTTTGAGCACCATGATCAAAGTGTTTTCTTATAAGCTCTTTCATCAGCCGATTATATCCTTCAGAGTGTCGGTAAGATTTATTATATCAGTGTCGTTGTGTGCGGCCGTGACGGTGATGCGCAGTCTGGCTGTTCCCTGCGGCACTGTTGGCGGACGGATTGCGCCGCATAAGAAACCTTTGTCCGTGATCTTTCCGTTGACGGACATGAGTTCTTCATTTGCACCAATGATTACCGGCTGTATTGATGTTTCTGAATTTAAAAGTGAGGCGTTTATGTCAAGTTCACTGAATCTTTTTCTGAACAGTTCCGTCATCGCATGCAGATGGTGACGTAATTCCCTGCCTTCATTTCCTGTAATGTATTTAATAGTTTTGATTAATGCATGGGCAATAAAGGCGGGAGCCGCCGTGGAATATATGTATTCCCTTCCTGTATTGATGAGATAGTCGATAAAATCCCTGTCTGCTGCTATGAAGGCTCCGCTTAAGCCGCAGGCCTTGCTGAGTGTCCCCATGAATACGTCAATCTCCGTTCCAGAAATTCCGAGGTGCTCGGCGGTTCCGCACCCGTGTTCGCCAAGAACACCGAATCCGTGTGCGTCATCCAGAATAAGGTATGAATTATACCGTTTTTTCAGTTCCGTCAGTTTTTTCAGGTCTGAGAGATCTCCGTCCATGCTGAAAACTCCTTCCGTGAATATGAGGGAGCCGGGGTGCTTTTCAAGAATTTTTTCGGCGTGAACCATGTCATTATGTCTGAATCTCTGAAATTCCGGTGCTGAAAATACCGCATCCTGCATTGATGCGTGTACCAGTCTGTCCAGTAACAGATTTGCTTTAAGGTTTATGCCTGCCTTTATGAGTGTCTGATTTGCCGCAAAACCAGTATTGAAAAGAATTACGGCTTCTTTTCCCGTAATGTCACACAGTAATTCCTCAAGTTCGGAGTGGGCACGGGTATGTCCCGTAACAACCGCACTTGCACCGGTTCCCGCTCCGTACAGACGGATTCCTTCGTTAAGGGCCCGGGCCGTTTCGGGAGCTGCTGCAAGTCCAAGGTAGTCGTTGCCAGCAAAATTGACGTACCATCTGCCGCCCATTTTTATTCTGGATCCGGTTCTTTCATCTACTGTTAGGAGTTCTCTGAAGGCGCCGGCATCCCTGATTTTCTGAAGCTTCTCCCGAACACTGGTCGAAATGCTTAAACTGTCTGACATTTATCTGTTCTCCGGTACGGCATTATTCTTCAAGTTTGAAGCATTTATGGTCAGAATGACCGTGATGCATGGCTTTGAAAATGGCAATGCGGTCGTCGTGCGGTGTACTGCCGGAGGTGTTAAGGGTGGTTTTAATGCCGAGTTTATGCATGAGTTTCCCGTCTGAATCCATTTCGGCATTCGGAGTTGTCAGCAGTTTTCCTCCATAGAAAATAGAGTTGGCTCCTGCCATAAAACACAGAGCCTGAGCTTCCGCACTTAAGCTGCTTCTTCCTGCCGACATTCTTACGTGAGAAGTCGGCATAATGATTCTGGCTACGGCAATCATCCTGATGAAATCAATCGGATCCAGATCCTCAGAGTTTTCCAGAGGTGTTCCCTTAACCTTTACAAGAAGATTGATAGGAACTGATTCGGGATGCGGATTAAGGTTCGCCAGTGATTTCAGAAAACTGGCTCGATCCCGAAGGCTTTCCCCCATTCCCACAATACCGCCACAGCAGATTTTTATTCCTGCTCTGCGTATGTGCTCCAGTGTTTTCAGGCGATCATTGAATGTTCTGGTTGTTATGATCTGGTCATAGAATTCAGGACTGGTGTCGATATTGTGATTATAGTAGTCGAGTCCCGCTTCCTTAAGTTCCTCGGCCTGTTGCGGGGTCAGCATACCGAGTGTCATGCAGGTTTCCAGTCCCATGCCTTTTACCGTTTTAATGATTTCCTTAAGGTACGGCATGTCACTGTCTTTGGGGTTTCTCCAGGCTGCCCCCATGCAGAATCTGGTAGCTCCGCTTTGAAGTGCTTCGGCTGCTTTGGCTTTGATTATGTCCATTTCCAGAAGCTTTTCCTTCTCCACATCCGTCTTATTGTGGGCACTCTGAGGACAATATTTACAGTCTTCAGGACAGCTTCCAGTCTTTATTGACAGAAGAGAGCTTATCTGCACTTCGTTGGCTTTAAAGTTTTCTCGGTGAATCTGTTGGGCACGGAAGACCAGTTCCAGAAACGGGGTTTCAAAGAGCTTTAATATTTCTTCAACAGTCCAGTCATATCTTAATTCGGTCATATTATTTCAAGTCCAGATCAATGTGATGTAATCATTTAAATTTTCTTACAAGATAGTATACTGTAAACCAAAATTCAATATAAACACTGAACAAATGAGCAATAAATGAACAATATAGATAAAGTAAACGATAAAAAAACCGAAAATGACAGTAAATTGAGTGAATTTGACGAAAAGCATGTGTGGCACCCATATACATCACTTAGTTCTCCAATACCTACATATCACGTGGTAAGCGCAGATAAATGTCTGTTGAGACTTGACGATGGACGTGAGCTGATTGACGGTATGTCCAGCTGGTGGGCCTGCTGTCACGGTTACAGTCATCCACATCTTATTGAAGCTGTTCAGAAACAGCTTCATACACTCTCACACGTAATGTTTGCAGGAATAAGACATGACCCGGCTACAGTACTCTGCAAAAGGCTTTCTGGGATGCTTCCGAAGGGACTGAATAACATATTTCTCGCAGATAGCGGATCGGTAGCTGTGGAAGTGGCACTAAAAATGGCCATCCAGTATCAGTCAGCACGCAATCCGGGAAGAACCAGATTTCTTACGGTTAAGGGTGGATATCACGGTGATACCATGGCCGCCATGTCGGTGACGGATCCCGGCAGCGGCTTCAGTTCGGAATATCAGTGTTATATTCCCAGACAGTATTTTATTGAAAGACCGTCCATCCCTTTTCACGGAGAGTGGAAAGATTCAGCCATGCTGCCTTTGGAGAATTTCCTTAAAGAGCACCATCACGAGATTGCGGCCTTCATTCTGGAACCTGTTATGCAGGGGGCGGGAGGAATGTATTTCTACCATCCTCAGTATCTTGTCAGAGCAAGGGAAATATGCAGCAGATATGACGTAGTTATGATCTGCGATGAAATTGCCACGGGATTTGGCAGAACAGGAAGAATGTTTGCCTGTGAGCATGCAGGCATTACACCTGATATCATGACGTTGGGTAAGGGGCTTACCGGCGGCATGATGACATTAAGCGCCGTTGCCGTGACTGACAGAATTTCTGAAGGTATAAGTTTATCTCCATCGAGGGTTCTGATGCATGGTCCGACATTCATGGCTAATCCTCTGGCCTGTGCTGCCGCTAACGGAAGTCTGGATTTACTGCTTTCTGAAGATGTGTGTTCCCAAACGAGCCATATTGAAAAGGTTCTGTATGACGGACTAAGGGATCTCGTATCATGTACCGAAACGGTTAAGGAGGTAAGAGCTTTGGGAGCCTGTGGTGTGGTGGAGCTTAGGAAAAACGTTGATACGGTATCCATGCAGCGTTTTTTTGTGGATAAAGGAATATGGCTGCGTCCTTTCGGCAACATTATATATATTTATCCGCCTTTTATTATTACAGATGAACAGCTCCGGGCATGTATAAGTGCAGTAAGGGAACTTGTATTTCTGCTTAATGACGGAGTTCAGACTTCTCAAAGCTGTTTTTCTGTCTGATTCTGCGGAAGATCTTCAGCTAAAACAGAAAATCCCGGATTTCAAAACATTACAGGAAATCCGGGATTGTTTTTCGGTCAGCTATCGTCATTCTTCAGGCAGAATGACATATTTACTACTGAAGCTGAGATTCTATGTTCGCAACTATTTCAGCGAGAGGTAACTTAACCTTTTCATCGCTGGTTCTGCTTTCGTATTCAGCCATGCCGTCGGCAAGTGATTTTTCTCCGAGAATGATTGAGTGAGGAACACCGATAAGCTTCATGTCCGCAAACATTACGCCAGGACGTTCTCCTCTGTCATCAAGAATGACTTCATATCCCTTTGCGATGAGTTCCTGATAGAGTCTGTCGGCTTCCTGCTTTACGGTTTCGCTCTTGTTGTAGTTGATTGGAATAATGGCAATCTGGAACGGAGCCATGGCAGCAGGCCATACTATGCCCTTGTCGTCATGGTTCTGCTCAATGGCGGCTGCAATAACACGGGTAACACCTATGCCGTAACAGCCCATTTCCATAGGAATGTTCTGTCCTGCTTCATTAAGAACGGTACAGTTCATGGCCTGAGAGTATTTTGTGCCCAGTTCGAATACCTGACCGACTTCGATACCGTGCTTTAATACCAGGGTTCCCTTTCCGTCAGGGCTTGGGTCGCCTTCAACAACACAGCGCAGATCCTGAACTTCGTAGTTCTGAACGTCGCGATCCCAGTTTACTCCTCCAAGGTGGAAACCGTCTTCGTTGGCACCGCAGTAGAAATCACTGCATGCGTTAGCCGTTCTGTCCACAATGATGCGGCCGTTAAAGCCTACCGGACCGAGGGAGCCCGGTGCGGCACCGAATGTCTTTCTGATTTCCTCATCGGTAGCCATGGTAAGAGGCTTGGCAATGCCAGGAATCTTTTCGGCCTTTACTTCGTTCAGTTCGTGATCGCCGCGAAGAACAAGCAGAACAAGCTCTTTTTCTCCGGTCTGCTGATTAAATCCGTGAACTACAAGAGACTTGCATAAATTCTTTTCATTTACGTTTAAGAACTTGGCAACTTCTTCAATAGTCTTTGCATCAGGAGTGCTGATGCGTTCCATTTCCTTTTCCGGAGCCTTTCTTGGTTCTGATGGTGCTACGGCTTCAGCCATTTCAATGTTTGCCGCATAGTCAGATTCGGTTGAAAAGGCAATAATGTCTTCACCCGCATCAGCCAGAACCTGGAATTCGTGAGAGTGACTGCCGCCGATGGAGCCGGTATCAGCTTCAACAGGACGATAGGTCAGACCGAGTCTGTCAAAAATACGGCAGTAGGTGTTGTACATGAGTTCATAGGTTTCTCTCAGACTTTCCTTATTGAGATGGAATGAGTAGGAGTCTTTCATTACGAATTCACGGCCTCTCATTACACCGAATCTAGGTCTTACCTCATCTCTAAACTTAGTCTGAATCTGGTACAGATTGATAGGTAACTGCTTGTAGCTCTTGATTTCATAGCGGGACAGCCAGGTTACGACTTCTTCGTGGGTTGGTCCAAGAACGAAGCTGTTATCCTTACGGTCGGTAAAACGACAGAGTTCAGGACCATAATGCTCCCATCGTCCCGATTCCTGCCACAGTTCGGCCGGCTGAACTACAGGCATGTTGATTTCAAGTGCCCCGGACTTATCCATTTCCTCTCTGATGATGTTTTGAACCTTCTGCAGAACTCTCTGGCCGGTCGGTAACCAAATGTACAAACCTGAGGCTAACTGTCTGATTAAACCTGCTCTGAGCATCAGCTGATGGCTGGCGATTGATGCTTCAGCAGGAGTTTCCTTAAGAGTAGATAATAAAAATTTGCTTGTGCGCATTTTTTTTAATGTCCTGGACTAAATTAAAAATAACCTTTGGATCGGCTCCGTCACGTCTGAAAAATCCGGCAGATACCGCATCTGGTGAACGTTTTTTTCATTACGTTCCGCCGTTCGGATGGAGTCTGTAAAATCGCCGTTATTTTATCAAAAAAAAGACAGTTACTGAAAAAAATATCATCGTGAAGGCAGAGGTCAGTTCATTGATATATAAAATGTTGATTAGGTCAAAGTGTGATATATAGCAAATTTTGATAATCTGTGATAAAATTCAAGAAATTTATGCGTGATAAACTCATACTGATTGTTGCTTTTATTTTTTTAACAGCAGAATCAAAGACAGAACAAAAATGTATGAGTGCGGTAAAAATTTCAGGTGAAAAATAATGATTTTTTTGTATACATTGATTATTTTTGCTTTGTTCTTTCTTCTTGCCGGAATTGGTTATATTTTTCAGAAGAAGGTAATTAATGGTTCATGCGGCGGACTTGCCAACGTGGGTGTTGATAAGGTATGCAGCTGTGAAAAACCTTGTTTTAAGAGAAGAATTAAAAACAAGATTGCCGAATTAAGAGGTGAAAAGGGGCAGAACTGATTAGATCGTTCTGTCGTATTTGGTACGCTAGAAGACCAATGAATGAGAATGTGTAGGATGCGCATTTATGGCACTAATGAATAATTTTAAAAAATTATTATTAGAGGATGTATGAAAAACAATAATTTTATAAAAAATGTTTTATTCACTGCCGTACTGTCAGCTGCAGTTACGGGCTGTGATTTTGCCAGTGCTCCCAAGGATGAGATTCACGCTGACGGCAAAACAATGGGAACCTTTTTCAGTATTACGGTTGTCGGGGATTATCCCGGTGGTCAAAAAGGTCTGGACAGGGATGCTGAAGAAGTTCTTCATAAAATTAATAAAGACATATCTGCCTTTGACAAAGACAGCGTTCTGTCAAAGTTCAATCGTTCAAAATCAACAGAGCCTTTCCCGATAACGCAGGACATGGCTGATGTTATCATTGAAAGTCTCAGAGTAGGTAATGATCTGAACGGTGCAACCGACATCACCGTCGGACCTCTGGTTAATCTGTGGGGGTTCGGACCTAAGAAGGTTAACCGCGACGGTAATCCTCCTACACTGGAAGAAATTAATGCAGCCAAAGCCAATACCGGTCTCGATAAGATTCATGTAACCATCGGAAAGGATTCTGCATATCTCAAGAAAGATAACCCTGACATCTATATCGATCTGGCTACCGTTGGTGAAGGGTACGGTGCTGATAAGCTTGCGGAGCTTCTTGATCGCAAGGGAGTACAGAATTACATGGTGTCCGTTGCGGGGGCCATTCGAACCAAAGGTGTTAACAACCGTGGCAAGGACTGGGTTATCGCCATTGAAGATCCAAGCAATGAGCATGCGGTCGGCAGGAATGTAATCGTTCCAGTATGCACGAAGGGACAGGCGATTTCCACGGCCGGCAGTTACAGAAACTTTATTGCCGGCAAGGACGGAAAGACTTTTTCTCACATAATCGATCCTACCACCGGAAGACCTGTTGACCATAAAACGGTTTCGGTTACCGTTGTAGGTCCTTCCGCACTGTGGACGGATGCCATTGACACCGGTCTTATGGTGAAGGGGGGAGAAGCAGCTCTTAAGTATGCAAATGAACGCAATATTGCCATATATGTTGTAACCAGAAACGCTAATGACGACGGATTTGAAACACATTACAGCCGTGCGATGCACAGATATCTGGAATGTGAATAATCGATCATTGCATAAGGTTTGAATTCAGAGAAGAGGCGGGAAGATGTTTCCGCTTCTTTTTTTTCATACATTGCCATTTCAACGAGACTGCTGATGACAATGTCCGAATATTCTGTAAAAAAGGGAGAAAGCGTGATACTTTCTCCCTTTCCGTAAGTAACAGTCGTACCGTTGGTACGATATGTAATAAATTACTTCTGTTCTTCGTAGCGCTTGATTGAAGCTTCGATTTCCTTGATTGCGGCAGCCTTGTTGTCCCAACCGTCTACGCGAACCCACTTACCAGCTTCGAGTTCCTTGTAGTGTTCGAAGAAGTGCTTGATCTGACCCTTGAGTAATTCAGGAAGATCGTCAACATCCTTGATGTTTTCGTAGAGCTTGGTGAGCTTGCTGTGTGGAACTGCAATGATCTTGGTGTCTTCACCTGATTCATCGGTCATCTTGAGCATAGCTACTGGACGGCAACGGATTACTGAACCAGGGAGTAACGGATATGGGGTTGGAATTAAAACGTCGATAGGATCGCCGTCAAGAGAAAGAGAGTGGTTGATGAAACCGTAGTTGCATGGGTAGAACATAGGAGTTGCCATGAAACGATCTACGAAAACAGCACCGGAAGCCTTGTCTACTTCGTACTTGATTGGGTCTGCGTTCTGAGGAATTTCAATAATTGCATAAAGATCTTCAGGTAATTCCTTGCCTGCTGGAATGTTGTCTAAAATCATGATTAAGTTCCTTAGATAGATTATTAAAAATTGGCAATATTATATTAGATATTGCAAGCTTTTTCACTATCTTTGTGATTGTGAATAAGGGAAAGGTTCTGAATCAGGACTTTTGAATCCATGGTGGTGTGGCGTTATCCGGAATGAAAAAAACAATGGCCGGTAACAGTATACCGGCCATCATTTTATGATGTCATAAAAATTTTCGACTATTGGTCGGAAAACAATTATTCATTCATAATCCAGTTTGCGAAAGCGTTAACGTCTTCTTCGGTAACCTTGTCGTTAGCGTAGAATACAACCATGTCGTTACCGCTGATGATTACGGCATAGTTTAAAGACTGACCTTCAATGGTGCATTCTGAAGCTTCTGCAAAGTTATCATCGCCTTCAACGCCGCCCTTACAACCGAGCTGAGAAGCTGCTTCTTCAGCTACAGCCTTAGCAGATACGGTTTCAGGGTTGGTCTGAGCCATAATGCTGAAACTTGCACCAGTGGCATTGTTTACAAAAACTCTCTGATTTTCGGCATTGGTTTCAACTTCTTCATAGCCGGCAGGAATACCTGCAAAAGCAACAGAAGAAAGTAATAATGCGCAAGCAGCAATTAATTTTTTCATTTTAAATCCTAATTATAAAATATCACAATAACTGTCAGTATCATCCTCACCATCTCCGACGGTGAAAGCAGGTGATGGTAACGTGGTTTTTAGAATAAAAAATTCTGAAAAACCGAATATTCCGATTCAGTGAAGTATCAGAACTGAAGATACTGACCATCCTGCATTGGGGATTATGATTATCTGATGTGTAAAAGTCTATTTGTTATGTTTATTTGTATGATGTCGCTCTAGAAAATATTTGTTTCCTTGTTAAGGTTGTTATTGTTCATACTGCCTAACCGACAGGTTACTGGAGATTTTGAGCACGGTTCGGACTTAAAAAGTTAGGCTTTGAATTCTGTTGTGCTATATTATGCCTGTTAAATTCTATTGTTTACGGAACAGCGTAAAGCTGATGATGAACGGCATCGTAATATCATATGCCGGGAACCTACGGGAGGAGGATCAGAATGCATGTTCATATTTTAGGTATATGCGGAACCTTTATGGGAGGAATTGCCGTTATTGCCAAACAGTTGGGGTATAAGGTTACCGGTTCGGATGCGAATGTATATCCTCCGATGAGTACCATGCTGATGGAGCAGGGAATTGAAATAATGGAAGGATACGGAGCCGAACAGCTGCAACCGGCTCCTGACTTGATCATTGTGGGGAATGCAATGAAGCGAGGCATTCCTTGTGTTGAATACATGCTTAATGAGGGACTCCCTTATATTTCCGGGCCTCAGTGGCTGGAAAATTACGTGCTCAATTCCAAAAAGGTAATAGGTGTGGCAGGAACTCACGGAAAAACTTCCACCTCAAGCATGGTTGCCTGGATTCTTGAACATGCCGGGCTTAATCCGGGATTTCTTATAGGCGGTGTTACCGGTAATTTCGGGATATCCGCAAGAATCACCGAATCTCCTTATTTTGTGATTGAATCAGATGAATATGACTGTGCTTTCTTTGATAAACGCTCTAAGTTTGTTCATTACAGACCATTTGTACAGATTCTAAATAATCTGGAATATGATCATGCTGATATTTTTGAAAATATTGATGCCATAAAGAAACAGTTCCATCATCTGGTCAGAATCATTCCTGGAAAAGGCGAGGTCGTTGCGCCTTACGGGGATAAGGCAATTGATGACGTTCTTAAGATGGGGTGCTGGTCAAATCTGGTATACACCGGAGGAGAAGGTGCAGGTTTAACATACAGACTGTTAAAGGATGACGGCAGTTCGTTTGATGTGGTTGATGCCGACGGCTGCATCGTGGGAACCGTAAACTGGGAATCCATAGGCCTGCATAATGTTCTTAATGCATTAATGGCCATTGAGGCTTCCGCTTACGTGGGGGTTTCACGCAAAACGGCTGTGGAGGCACTGTGTGACTTTAAGATGCCAAAGCGTCGCATGGAGCTCAAGGGGACCGTCAACAACATTGAGGTCTATGATGATTTTGCTCATCATCCTACGGCAATAAGAACCACTCTTGACGGATTAAGAAAAAAGGTTGGAAAGGATAGGCACATAATAGCCGTATTTGAGCCGCGTTCAAATACCATGAAGATGGGTGTGAACCATGAGCAGCTTACTGAATCGCTTGCTATTGCAGATGAGATTTTCATGTATGCTCCGGACGGGCTGAAGTGGAATACTGACGAGCTTGCTGACGGAGATAAATTCAGAGTATGTCATGATTTTGAGACCATGGTGGGTGATATTATCAGAACCGCTAAACCAGGTAATGTGATTCTTGTAATGAGCAACGGCGGTTTCAACGGCATTCAGAAAAAACTGCTTGACGGTCTGTCAGGTTAGTGACATTCAACGGTTCGTTACCTGTAACATCCGATTTTATCCGGTGACGAACTTTGTCATAACAAATAAAAGGTGCGAGCACTTGCAGTGTGCCGCCCCTTTTGTGTTGTTATGTACGGCTCCGTCTTATGTAATGAGCCTGTACCGTACTTATCTGGTGTGACTGTGTTCGTGACAGTTGCAGTGACAGTTTTCCAGAGCCTTTTTCTTGGCGTTAAGATATTCGATTTCAGCCTTGGCTTTTTCACAGGCATTTGTTTCTGCGGGGGTATTGCAGGTACGACAGTCTGCACTTGGACTGCATCTTGCCATTGCCTGATTGAACCAGCACATATTTAACAGCACTGCAGCTACAAACAGAAATTTTTTCATGATAGTTCTCCCAAAACTTTATTAAAAAATCTGTATTCTGAATGTAATCTACAACTTTTAGGGAGTGGATGCAAGACATGTTACAAAATGTAAAAAAATAGTAAACTTTTTACAATTTTCGTTGTGAATTGAAGGTAAACGTGAGCGACGGTACCGAATTTAATGGTCTTTATACCGAAATGCCTCAGGTTAGCGGCGGCACCTCCACCGGAACCATTACGGTAAACGGAGACAGTCACGTATACAGTCTTGTCAGATAGAACCTGAGAGCCCCGGCAGGCTGATTCCCGGAGACATACGGTTATGAAGATCTCTTAAATCAGGACCCAATGTCATTCCGCATGAGAAAATCTGTTCAAGTTTGGGCGTGAATGTCATAACCTGAACGGAAAACCAATGCCTGTCTGTTTTTAAGCCGGAAACTAAGGCTCATTATTTGAGCTTACTCGCAAATATCTGTGTTTAAGTAAATTAAACGCGAAAATTCCCTTTTTTTTAATTACAATTACTTCTACATGCGTATGCCGATCCGAACATCCGGTTTATATGATGTTCAGAGTCAGTGTTAGAATTCAATAAGCCGTATAAGCTACAATAATTAAAACGCAGTATTCATAATAAAAGTCAAAGTTCAGGATAAATTTGTAATCACAGTAACCAGATAACCCAGACTGAGGATTATAAATTTTATGTGTGGTCTTAAAAATATTCAGAAGACTCTTCTTGCCGTTTTGATTTCCGCCTCTCTGTCCGTCTCTCTGTCTGCCTGTAACGGCAGTTCTGATTCCGCCGGAAGTACCGCTCAGGTTTCAGGTTCAGACAACGGGACAGATGATTCCGATACCTCCGTTCCCGGAGATTCATCCGATGATGAAGAGCTTAGTTCGTACGGAAGTGCGGCCGAAAAGGCTGATTTGTTTTCGTCATACACCGGAAGTATAGGTGAAAACATTCAGGATCCGTTATTTCCGGTGTATTCGGAAAGTGTGTATATTACTCGAGATTCCCACTTGTTTTAAAGTGAAAATAACAACATAACCCATATCCTAGGCGGTTTGGGTGTTTTTTAAAAACATGTATTGATTTTT
>CACWVT010000016.1:8855-44611 GCA_902764345.1 uncultured Ruminobacter sp. | reverse complement strand
AACAGTCTTCATTGGAATGGCCCATTCCTCAACGTTGCCGTTGTTAAAGAAATTGTTTTTGGTACCGTTAGCCAGAATAAGATAGTCGTAATCAATCTTACCTATTGAAGTCTGAATATAATTGTTTTCAGGATAGATGCATGTCAGCTCAGCCATGCGGAAGTAGTAATCCTTTCTGTCCTCAAAGAGCTTACGGAACGGAAATGATATGGAGCTTGGATTCAGACCTGCCGTGGCAATCTGATAGATAAGAGGCGGAAACTGGTGATAATTATTCTTATCAACGAGAATCACCTGAAAATTGGACTTTCTGAGCCCCTGAGCAACTCTGAGGCCACCGAAACCGCCTCCGATTATAACCACTCTTTTTTTATCATTACGTTCTATGTTAAAACTCATACAAACCTCAAATACAAATCTCTAAAATCCGTTATTACCGATACGAACGTTTCTGTTATCTTTTATGTTCTGCTCTTTTCCGTGCTGAGATCCCAAAACCGACGGAGCAACAAAATAATGCGTCAGGAAAGAAAACGGACACGATTGAGCTTTATAATTATTATTTAACACGTCACTGATTATCCTTCAGCTGAGGTGCGGATACCGCACTTCTCAGCCATGGCACGACAGCCGTGAAATCAGACGGTCAGAAAGCGTATGCAAACCCGCAAACGCCTTCTGAGGAAAGCTTTTCATGAATTATATCATGTATTCAGAAAGCATAATGACACACAGCTCAGGAAAGCTGTACATAAATAGACCAAACGGAAAAAGTGTTCACGGAAAACCGCTCCAACGTCCTGGCCAAAAAAAAGAAATCTCCGGTTCCGCTGAAGAAAACCGGAGATTGCTGAATTATTTCCTTAAGCAGCAGGACTTAGCTGACAAGGAATACGGCATAGACCACAATGGATACCACAAACAGGCCACTTACACCGTAGGTAATGTATTCTGAGTAATTCTGCTTGGACTTCTGTCCCTGAGCCAGAATGTTGAATACGTTACGGACAACCAGCAGTCTGGCGGCACAGCCGACACCGATGCAGATACCCATGGTCATTATGAAAAGAGCAAGCCAGAACATGTACTTTTCAAAGCCCTCAAACATCGGGAACAGAGTAAGCAGCGCAATGAAAAGACCTGCTGCGACCGGAATAATACCTGCCTTCATCTGTTTCTTAATTTCATTGATGTAGTCAATGAAGAAATAACCTTCACCCTTGATAAGGGCATTCTTCACTGATCTGTGAACCTGTGGGGTTATATAAAAGGCATAGCCGAAAGCTGCGGCACCGAGAACACACAGCATAAATCTGGCGATATCCTCGACAAGAACACTCAGGAGAAGGCACGCTATTGCACCGAATGCAGCTGCGGCAAAAGCAACAATCTTCTTATCGGCAACACCTGCATTGTATTCGAAAGTACCGCTGATTTCCATCTCATCAGCTTCTTCATCAGATTCTGATGACTGCTCCTGTTCTGATGCTGCGGGTACAGTTGTCTCTGCAGGTTCGGATGAAGCTGCTTCAACAGCTTCAGGAGCTTCAGAAACAGGTTCAGATACATTTTCTCCGGCCAGATCCACAACTTCCGCCGAAGCAGATTCAGGTACCTGTGATGATGTATCGCCCGCATTGTCCATTGCCTTCTGTATCATTGCGGCAATACCTGACGCAGGTGCGACATTAGGCTCGGAAACAGGCTTAGGCTGAGAGACAGCCGGTTTAGCCGGTTTTACTTCCTCGGTTAAATCAAGAGAATCATCAGCTGATGCGTTCACTGAAAGATCCAGAGAATCATCGGTTGACGCGGATGATGAGAAATCCAGGGAATCATCGGTTGATGAGGATACGGAAAGATCTACCTCACTTTCTGATGACAGATCCAGTTCTCCGCCTGCAGAAAGGTCAAATTCACCGCTACCTGAATCAGTAAGGTCAATACTTCCTTCGGAGACATCATCCTTGACTGATGATACCGGTGAAGAAGATACGGAGGCTGCTGTAGCGGCAGCGATGACGGATTCATTATCGGAAGCTGACTCCGGCTTCTTTTCCGGAATTTCAGACTTGTCAATTACGATGTGGGCGACATCCTCTTCAGTTGTCTTTGCATCGAATACAACGCTGTTATTGGCATCGGTGCTCTTACCCTTGTTGGTACTGCTGTAGAAGCCACCTGATGAATTCTGATTATCCGCAGCCGGCCTGTTCTTAGAAAAATGAAGCTTGCTGGCAATGCTGTTGTCCTTGGAAATTCTTGCGCCGCATTTCTCACAGAACACAACATCATCGTCCAACTCGGCGTTACATACCTGACATCTCATATATCTTCTTTCCCCATAACGGACAGGATAAAATCCGTCCGCACATTAAACCTGTTATTTCACAATAATGTAATATTATCCGTATCATCCCGTACCAGATATGCCGACAGTCCTCTACAACCTCCACAGACAGACGGCCAAGCCCTTAAACAACAAACACGGCTTATATATTTATTTTAAGTACCGGAACATTTTTGTACCAGCATTTATAATTTTATAATGGTTAATTATGAATACAGCTAACATATTTAGCAACACGAATGGACATTATTAGCAAAAATCTCACACGATTTAACATCTATGGCTTACAAAAAATCGCCAAAACGTACATTTTTTCTTCGGACACATAGGCAGAAATCCGCATGTACGGCACTTTTTCGTACGTAAACATACTTTTTGTTATTTTTGTTGTTTATCATGCGTTTTCCTCCTATATCCAAGACGTTCTAAGGTTCTTTCCGCAACATTCATCCGACCACCTGTATTGAGTATGTTCCCGTCTCCGGTCAGCCCGTCAACTGACATTCTGCCGACGTCGGCAATTCCGGTGTCTTCAACGTACCTGAGCCATTCCGAAAGGTCAATGCCGGAGAAATCGAGTTCTGACATCATTGACAGCGGCATGCCGGAGCATATCCCTTCCGAACCGTTACCGGGATCTGCCGGAACCTGCTCCATAATGATTCTTGCAAGAGGAGAACTGAAGCAGCAGTAATGCTCCTCATGAAGCACGCATTTACCGAGAACCTTTTCCCTGCAGCTTCTGCCCGTATGCACGCATGAATCAAGCTTCAGCTTTACGGAAGTCTCAATCTCACCCGGACGGCATGAGGTGGCAATCTCCTCAAGTGTTTTATACGTCTGATAGGCAACGTATGCAGCCATCACCCCCTGCATGGTGCCTGCTATCGCGGGATTCATTTCCACCATGCTGATGCCCTCAGCACTGACCGTCTCAGTAAACAGTGCCTCCCTTGCCGCCTCTCCCATTGTCTGTTCCACAAGCTCCGCAAGCTTTGCCGTCAGTGCCTGCATGAATTCACGCGTTGCCTGCTCCGAGGCAGTGTCCATTACACTGCCTAAAATACTGTCGGCAGTTCCTGATACCAGTCCCTGTGAATTTCCCAGAAGTCCGTAATTTTCCCAGGAGCCGGGAGAGGACACGACATTTTCAAGCGATGCCCTTGCGGTATTCAGCGCCACCATGTATGAGGTAAGGCGGATATAGGTTCCGACATCGGACGTATTCGGTGCATGACAGCAGTCCATCCTTCCGAAATACCCCTTTCTGCAGGAATTTTCGGTGCCCCTGAATATTCTGCAGGAACGTCCTGAATCCGAATCACCGGTGCACGAAATGTCATTCTGCATGTACTGGAGGGCCTGAAGAGCCACCACAGCATCCTGAGGACCCGTTCCGACGCTGAGAGACTCAGTTTCCGCATAAGCCTCAGGAAGTTCCGTTCCGAGATCCTGCAGTATCCCCGATGCTTCAGTGCCATCCGAAAAGGTTCCGGCTGAAACGGCGTTTCCAAGGTCTGCGGAAAAATAACCGCGAAGCCGTTCCGGCTTCCGAGGCGGTAAAAACCCGTTGTTTTCAGCCTCATCACCGTCCGCTGCAGAAGACGGAACCTCATTTCGGTGAACGTCAGCGGAGTCAGCAGACTCGGCCCATACGTCAAGCCGCATGCATAAAGGGTCCCAGAAGTCCCATACGGCATCAGAATAAGGCTCATGAAGTGACATGCCAGCAAAGAGGGAAGTTTTCTCAAAAAAATCCGGGCATATCATTACGGCATTTCTTCTGATGCAGGCGCCGTCAGTCACGGATGAACCGCCATCAGACGAAAACCGCTGAAGACATTCCGTCCGCAGAATGGTGTCGGAATCCGTCTGCAGAGTTTTGAGACATTCCCTGTTCATCCAGCTGTCTTTTTCAATAAGCTTTCTGCCGTCATAGAGGAGTCTGAAATTCATGTATCCTTCTCCGGCTCCCGTTACCGATACCATCTGTTTCAGTTTAAGGGTAAAGCCGCGACTGCCGCTATCCTCCTCACCGGCAAGACTGTCCTCCTTCATTTCGGAAATCAGGGGCCACAGATCAGTTTCCCTTCGCTCAAATCCGCTTTTTCCAAGCTCACACCTGCCCGGCGTTTCCGGCGGGAACTCGTTTCCCGGAAGATTCAGCACCTTACGCCACGGGGAACCGTCAACGCTTATAAGAAGACGGATATAGTCATCATAGTGTACGGTATCGAGAATCAGGGCTTTAACGGCTTCAGGCTTCTCCACTTCAATACTTATCTCATTCTCAAACACCGTGCAGTTTCCGACAAGCGAATTGTCCTTCCTGTTACCCAGCCAGAACTCGGTACAGCCGGTAGCCGTACCGCCGGCTCCGAACGTTGTCCGGTCTGTCCCGCACTCGGAAAAATCAATGCCGTCACCAAAGCCCACGGGCCTTACCGCCCTGAAATCATGGACAAGGAGACAGTGTCCGGACATTTCCTTTTCAGGTAAAACCAAAGCGGCATCATAATCGTGAGATCCGTCATCATTGCGGGAGTCTGAGGAAGAATATTCCGTATCCGGACATCTTATGCGTCCCACTGATGGCGAAGCAAGAATTTCCGCCAGGGTGCAGCGGCTTACGTCCGTGTTATTCTGATTTTCATCCGAATCAGCCGGAACGGCGTTTCTGCCAGCGCTTAGCGCAACCCCGGCACTTAACACGGCATCCGAAACACCGGCGTTTATGACACCGTCCGCTGACAGGTTCCTTTTCTGAGACAGCTCAGTCATAGTTTCATTCGAATACCGATTCTCAAAAACAGTCCTTACGGAATCCTCCCGCAGTCCTCGGGCAAAATCCGCATGGGAACCTCCGATATTCTCCTCCGCATGCACGGAAGACGTCATCATAACGTGCAGCACGGGAATCATAAGAATGGACTGAAACAAAACGGCAGTCAGGGCAACGCCTTTTGAAAGGATGACAGAAAATGCGTCAATGACGCAACCCGACGGAGCCGCCTCGCTGATGCGACTCCGCATAACCTTCATGAATATGTCCGAAACGGCAGCTGGTAAAAGCATGAACTTCCCTTAAATCTGGTGATACATTCTGAACCACCGCATTCTCTTACTTAAGGGATAACGTCGGTCACGTCTAAGCCTTAAAGAACCGTTTCGGACATCATAACGTGATCCTTTTGGCTTTAAAAAATGACAAGTTTTAACTTTTCGGGATAAAAAATGTTAATTATATTAAATCCCTATTCTTTTTCGTGACATCCGTGGAATATATAAGATAAAAATTCTTTTGGTTAATTTTTAGCAGCATATATCTCACTTTTTCACGAATCTTTTAATTACAATATAAATTACCCTCTCTTACAGAGGAAAAGAACAGCACCGGCATCGGACATTCTCCTCTTTCTGACACCGAGCGTTTTCCTCCTTTAAGCTCGTGTAATCGATGTCGGTGCATTTTCCCTTCATGTAACCTGTTTTTGCTGGTTCATTCGAACCAGCATTATTTATTTCAGGATTCCGCTTTTTCCGGATAATGCAAAACACGATATTTCTAATACGGGAAAGGCGGCCATCGGCCGCCTTTGTTCATATATTAAGCCCCATTACATAGGCTGTTTTCAGAATATCCTTGCCGATGACGTCGCCCTTATGCCAGTTTCCGCCGCCGTAGAGCTTTCCCCTTACCGAAGCATTCTCAATACAGTCCGTAAAACCGTACAGTGCCTGCATGGTGCTTTCAATGGAACCGTCACTGTCAGCCGCCGCAACAATAAAGTAGAAGTCACGGCCTGAAAGCTCATTGTAAACGGGCATCAGACGGTCTATAAAGGTTTTCATCTGACCGCTCATGCTGTAAAAATAAACCGGTGTGGAAAAAACAATAACATCGGCGTCAACAAGCTTGTCGATGATGCGTTCCATGTCATCCTTTATGACACAGTGACGGGTTGATGAACAGACTCCGCAACCGCGGCAGAATTCAATGTGAAAATCACGAAGATAAATCTTCTCAGTGCGGTGCATGGCATCACGCGCACCCTTAAGAAAGCTGTCAACCATCATGTCGGTATTGCCGTTTACTCTGGGACTGCTTACTATTGCCAGAACCTTTTTACCCATGACAACCTCCATCAGTGATATTGCATAATTCTCCGGAACGCATACCGGAATCATTCTCAGAAAAAACGTCCGGCAACGGAGTCATGCATGATTTAAATTTACGCCAGCATGCTTACGCAATTTCCGTAAAAGCCGCGATATTTCTTCTTATCTCGTCATATACCTCGTCATTGAAGCATACAAAGTATACCTCCATTTCGCGGTCATCCGAGGCTGATAACCACTCAAACACCGTTTCTACGGCAATTCTTGAAGCCCTGTCAATCGGATACCCGTACACGCCGCATGAAATCGCACTGAAGGCAACTGATTTAAGGCCGTGCTTTTGCGCCAATTCAAGAGAATTGCGGTAGCAGGAGGCAAGACTTACGGGATCGGACGGTCTGTCATGATAAACAGGGCCTACGGTATGTATCACGTATTTCGCAGGAAGATTATATCCCTTTGTAATCTTAGCCTCTCCTGTCTGACATCCGCCGAGGGTTCGGCATTCCTCAAGCAGCTTAGGACCGGCCGCACGATGAATGGCTCCGTCCACGCCGCCACCGCCCAGAAGAGTTCTGTTTGCGGCGTTGACAATCGCGTCAACCTCAAGTGTGGTTATGTCAGCCTTAATCACTTTTATTCTGTCAGAAATCATGTCCTTTTCGTCCGTATGAAAATCCTGTCTAATGCAGTAAAAACAAGGAACTCCAATTTAAATTTTACTATCTGAAGTCCTTCACTTCCTTTTCATCATCGCATTTTTTTGATATTGTTTGGAATTCTGAGGTAATTCTCCTGAAACACGGGCAGTCCGCATCGTGATCGCAGATTATGCCTACAGCCTGAAGATAGGCATAAACCGTTACCGGCCCGGCATATTTAAGTCCCCTTTTCCTCAGATCCCTGCTTATTCTCGCGGAAAGACCGTTGGATGCAGGAATGAGCCCTTTCTGATGCCCATCGTAAAGAATAACGGCATCCGTACCGGTAAAGCTTCTTATGTAGTTGCGAAAGCTCCCGAATTCATCAGAAATTCCGGCAAAAACTCCGGCATTGCTGATAACGGCCTCAATCTTGCGGCGGGATCTTATCATTCCCGCAGTATTCATGATGCGTTCAACATCATCCTCACCAAAGCCCGCAACTTTCCGAAAATCAAAATCGGCAAAGCATTTTCTGATGACGTCTCTTTTACGGATAATAATGTTCCAGCTGAGACCGCACTGCAGAGCCTCAAGCATCAGACATTCAAAATGACGTACGTCATCACTGACCGGAATTCCCCACTCAGAGTCATGATATTTCAGATTTTCATCTGATGAATCCTTCCAACCGCAGTATGACATGCCGACCTTCCGTATGATGTATCGTAAAAACACCGCCGATGCAGAAAACTCAAGGCTCCGCACGGGAGAATATATGATTCATCTTAACAAAAACGCCGGGGTAAAGTAAACATGAGCGGGCATTCTCCGGCATTGAGGCTCCAATATCGCAAACCCTGGCTGATGACACACCACACCATGCCTTAAAAAAATTAAAGCCTCCTTTCCGGAAGAAAGGAGACTTTATTCATTACACGGATAAGGAACGCTATACCGGTCTCTTACCCAAACATCCGATTACAGAAGAACACGAGCCTTCAGTGTACCTTCAATGTTCTTCAGATCGTGAAGAACATCCTCAGGCCTGTCGCTGTGGATTTCCATTACGACATAACCGATTTCTGGGGTAGTCTGGAGATACTGTGCGGCAACGTTGATGCCACGATCTGCAAACAGCTGATTGATCTTATTGATAACACCAGGAATATTCTTATGAACGTGAAGCAGACGGCTTACGCTGTTACCCTGGGTAGGCAGTGAAACTTCAGGGAAGTTAACTGCAGTCAGGGTTGAACCGTTATCTGAGTATAAGGCCAGCTTGTTTGCCACTTCGATACCGATGTTTCTCTGAGCTTCCTGAGTTGATGCACCGATGTGCGGAGTCAGAATAACGTTATCGAACTTGGTTAACACGCAGTCGAACGGATCGCCGTTCTTTGCAGGTTCAACAGGGTATACGTCACATGCGGCACCGCCTACCTTGCCTGATTCCAGAGCATCGGCGAGAGCGTTGATGTCAACAACGGTTCCTCTTGAAGCATTAAGGAAGATTACGCCGTCCTTCATCTTGGCAAAGGCTTCGGCATTAATCATGTTCTTGGTGGTTGGACTTTCAGGAACATGCATGGTCACAACGTCAGCTCTTGCAAAAAGTTCATCAATGGTTTCAACCTGATGAGCGTTACCGAGAGCAAGCTTGTTTTCAATATCGTAGAAAATCACGTTAAGACCGAGAGCCTCGGCAATGATGCCTACCTGAGTACCGATATGGCCGTAACCGATAATACCGATGGTCTTACCGCGGGCTTCGTAACAGCCCTTGGCATTCTTATCCCAGCCGCCGCGATGAAGAAGAGCGTTCTTTGCAGGAACGGTTCTGAACAGCTGCAGATATTCACCTGTTACAAGCTCGGCAACCGAACGGGTGTTGGAATAAGGGGCGTTGAATACAGGAATACCGCGGTTTCTTGCAGCTTCCAGATCAACCTGGTTGGTACCGATACAGAAACAGCCTACTGCACAGAGCTTGTGGGCATGCTCAAAAATTTCATCGGTAAGGAACGTACGTGAACGGATACCGAGGAAGTGCACATCCTTGATCTTTTCCAGGAGTTCTTCCTTATCCATTGCCTTCTTAAGATATTCAACGTTGGTATAACCAGCTTTGTTAAAGGTCTCTACCGCACTTGGGTCAACACCCTCAAGTAATAAAACCTTAATCTTATCCTTATCAAGAGAATAACGACTCATCTCTTCTCCTTATTTTTCCCTAATTTTCCGGCTACACAAAAAATCAAACAGCTCCCCTTTACAAGCAAGGGGAACTGTATCTACATAAATCCGAGCTTACTTGTTTAATGCTCTGCGCTTCTGAACTGCATTAGAAAGCATTTCGAGAACATGTTCGGTATCTTCCCAGCCGATACATGCGTCGGTGATGCTCTGACCGTACTTGAGTTTGTCGGCACAGCCTTCAACCAGATCCTGTCTGCCTTCAACGAGATGACTTTCAATCATTACGCCGAAGATGCCCTTGGTGCCGGAAGAAATCTGTTCGCTCACGTTTTCAGCAACTTCAATCTGCTTCTTGAACTGCTTTGAGCTGTTTGCATGGCTGAAGTCAATCATTACTACAGGATCGAGACCTGCCTTTGCCAGATCCTCAACTGCCTTGTTTACATGTTCTGCAGAGAAGTTAGGTCCCTTGCTGCCGCCGCGGAGGATGATGTGGCAGTCTTCGTTGCCGAGGGTCTTAACAATTGCACTGTGACCGAACTTGGTTACTGACAGGAAGGTATGTTCTGAAGCAGCTGACTTGAGAGCATCCATGGCAATCTTAACGGTACCGTCGGTGCCGTTCTTGAAACCTACGGGAGCAGAGGTACCTGAAGCAAGTTCACGGTGAACCTGTGATTCAGTGGTTCTTGCACCGATTGCAACCCATGAAATGAATTCGTCGAGGTACTGAGGAGTCAGCACGTCAAGATATTCAGTGGCTACAGGCATGCCGAGCTCATTGATGTCAAGCAGAAGCTTGCGGCCAATCTTGAGACCTGCATTGATGTCAAATGAATTATCCATGAACGGATCGTTGATTAAGCCCTTCCAGCCGACGGTGGTACGAGGCTTTTCAAAATAAACACGCATTACGACTTCGAGAGTGTCAGCATACTTTTCGCGAAGCTTGAGCAGACGGCCTGCATATTCCATTGCAGACTTCACGTCATGAATGGAACACGGACCGGTGATTACAACCAGACGGTCATCCTTGCCCTTCATGATGTTGTGAATGCTTTCTCTGCCACTGATTACCGTAGCTGCTGCAGTATCGGTAATAGGATACTTTTCGCTGAGTGCTACCGGTGGTAATAAATTGGTAATCTCTTTAATTCTTAAATCGTAAATCTTTTCGTTCATTTTATTAGTCTTATAATTCTGTAAGGATCCCTATTTACTTAATTCCGTCAGTACGACATAAACAAACGGAAAAAAGCCATTCCGGATCACAAAAACCGGGTAAAGCAAAAAACTTTGTCTCATTGTAAAGGTACATAGGACAATAGTCAAATCCAAATATTGTCACCTGCCCCAATACATCCCCCATTTTCAATAACTTTTCAAAGAATGTGATCTGAACGTGATAACATCGGGTTAACGGAGTGCGCCCTCCGCGGGATCTCCCGAGTCATGCGCAGTTTCAGACTCTGTCAGCCTCCTGTACGTTCAGTAATTTTAACATCGTACAAAAAACCATCAGAGACGGTACGGAATATTCCTGAGGAAGTCATGGCAGTGCACGGAGACACGGTGACAAAGTAAAAAAGAGGACATGAAAAACCGTGAAAATCGAGACAATAATTCTCCGAACCGTTCATATTTTGACGTTTTCGGTAACAAAAGCAGAATTTTTGCCGGGCTTTTCTGTATAATATGGTAATCGAAGAAATAAGGAGCCGTCCGCATCCCCATGTTTTTATGCGGGGACGGTACGCCCGGCCGTGCACGGCCAAGTCGGTACACCGGCTCATAAACACCATGGTTATCAAATATTCAGCATCACTTTATGGCTAAAGAAAAAATAGACAACATCAGTCTGATAGATACATATAAACGAATCTATCCATACATAAAACCTTATCTTGTCACGGCAATAATCGGCATTCTTCTTACCGCTCCCGTAGGAGCCCTGGATGCCGTTGTCGCCTATTTCCTTAAACCGTTCATGGATGACGTTCTGGTAAACAAGGAGGAAAATTTCACCTCCTACGTTCCTTTCATCATCATCGGCTTTACGCTGATTCAGGGCATATTCATCTACCTGTCAGCCATAGTAAACGGATACGTGGGCAACAAGGTAACACTGGATCTGAGAAGAGACCTGTATAACAAGCTTATCTACATGGACAGCGCCTACTTCAAGGAAAACAATTCAGGTAACATCATCTACAGATACTACAATGATGCCGAACTGGCATCAACAGGTCTGGTAAACAACCTTAAGCTCGGTCTCACCAGATTCTTCTCATCCGTCTCACTTGTCGGTGTGCTTCTCTACAACTCATGGCAGCTAAGCATCATCGCCGTAGGTGTTCTGGTTGTTCTCTTCCTGCCGCTGAGAATAGTGCGCAAGACCATCAAGAAAATCATGAACAAGACCTACACCGAAAGTGCCGCCATGCTGTCTCTCTACAATGAGACCTCAAGCGGTGAGAACGTAATCAAATGCTACAATCTGCAGAAGCACATGCAGGACAACTTTGAAAACGGAGCGACACAGCTGTTCAGTCTGGCAATGCGCCTTATCAGAAACACCAACTGGCTCTCTCCTACAATGCACCTTGTGGCGGCCTGCGGTGTGGCCATCGTTATTGCCTTCGGCGGCAAGCTCATCATTAATCACACCATAACCAGCGGTGAATTCGTATCATTCATTGCCTCACTCATCATGCTCTACACTCCGCTGAAATCAATCGGCAACAATTTCATTGAACTGCAGAAGTCCTCTGTGGCACTCTCACGCATCTATGAGATTTTTGACTATACTCCGGTTGAACAGGCGGAAAAGGCCCTGAACAAGCCGGAACTCAGAGGCATCAGTGAATCCATCGAATTCAGAAACGTATCATTCAGCTACAATGCCTCCCGCAAAATTCTCAAGGACATCAGTCTCAGTGTAAAAAAGTCTCAGACTGTAGCCTTCGTGGGAAATTCAGGCGGCGGCAAATCAACAATATGTTCGCTTATTCCGCGCCTCTATGAATGGCAGGAAGGCGACATTCTGATCGACGGCAGAAGCATCAGGGACTACAGCATCAGCTCCCTGCGTGAAAACATATCCTACGTGTTCCAGGACAACTTCCTGTTTGACGACACCATAAGAAACAACATTACGATGGGCAAGGAAAATGCCACTGACGGTGAAATTGCCATGGCAATCAAAAACGCCTGTCTTGAAGAGTTCATAGCCGGACTTCCTGAAGGTCTCGACACCAGAATCGGTGAACGCGGAACCTTACTTTCCGGCGGTCAGAAACAGCGTATCGCCATTGCCAGAGCCTTCATTAAGAATGCCCCTATCGTTATTCTTGACGAAGCCACCAGTGCCTTGGACAACAAGTCTGAAAAGGTGGTTCAGGAAGCTCTCGACAACCTGATGAAGGATCGTACCGTATTCGTTATCGCCCACCGTCTGACCACCGTTCAGAACGCTGATCAGATAGTGGTCATCAATGAAGGCAGTATTGTCGAAAAAGGCACCCACGATGAGCTTATCAGCCGTGGCGGAGTCTACAGCAGTCTCTACAACACCAGACTGCAGAACACCGAAACAGACCAGACCGGGACTCAGCAGTAACCTTCCGGCAGACTCCCGAATGCTGAACAGTAACATTTCGGGAGACGGCCATTCCGGGATTTTTCCCAGAGCGGAGAATCTACGGAATGCACATATGATAAAAACCTGCCGCGGCAGGTTTTTATCATATGCAGGTCTATGAACCGACCTGTTTATACCAATTATTCATTCTGTCCCTGCCAGATGCGGAACAGAACATAAGTTAACCACACATACAGGAATTCCAGATGAGAAGCATTGAACTCTTGGCACCGGCAAAGGATCTCAAATGTGGCATGACCGCAATCTTAAGCGGAGCCGACGCGGTATATATCGGCGGTCCGTCATACGGGGCCAGGGTTAATGCCCCGAATTCCCTTGAGGATATCAGCCGGCTGTGTGATTTTGCACACCTGTACGGGGCCAGGGTTCACGTGGCACTTAATACCATTCTCAATGATTCTGAGCTTGAAGAGGCCAGAGAACTGGCTTTCAGACTGTATGATGCGGGAGCTGACGCTCTCATCATACAGGATCTTGGGCTCATCAACGGTCCGCTTCCGCCTATCGAGCTTCATGCCAGTACACAGCAGGACAACAGCACGCCGGACAAGATAGAGTTTCTTGAAAAAGCCGGTTTTTCCCAGGCTGTACTTGCACGAGAGCTCAGCATAAGGGAAATCAGGGACATCAGTGCCAGGGCAGGAAACATAAAGCTTGAAGCCTTCGTACACGGAGCCCTCTGTGTCGGCATGAGCGGCAGATGCTATCTCAGTGCGGCAGTTACCGGACGCAGTGCCAACCGCGGTGAATGTGCCCAGCTGTGCCGCGTAGCCCAGTCGCTTTATGACGCAAACGGAAAAATTCTGGCAAAGGATCGGTTTCTGCTGTCCTTAAAGGATCTGAATCAGACCGCGAACCTTAAGGAACTAATCGGTGCAGGCATATCCTCCTTCAAGATTGAAGGCCGACTCAAGGATGAAGGGTACGTGCGCAACATAACGGCCTGGTACAGGCAAAAGCTTGATGAGGTCATCGAAGAGGATCCGGATCTGTGCAGAAGCTCCTTCGGCACCACCGTTACCGCATTCACGCCTAATCCTGCCAAAAGCTTCAACAGAGGCTTCACGGAATACAACACTCATGAGGAAAAGGATAACTATGCCAACTTCAGTGCTCCGGGATACGTAGGCGAAAAGATTGGCACGCTTACGGGTGTTTCAGGACATGTTCTTAAATTCAGGCTGTTCAGAGACGTACCCCTGCACAACGGAGATTCCCTCAACTACTACAAAAGCGATGCGGAGCTTGCCGGCTTCCGCATCAGTCGCGTAATTGACGGCAATCAGGCGGAAATATTTCAGGAACTACCTTTCATAAAGCCGGGCACAATGTTCTACCGCAGCAAGGATGCGGAATTTGAATCTGAACTTACCGATACCTCGTCCGTAAGAACGCTGGATCTTACCCTTGAATATTTTGAAACCGAAACAGGTATTGGTCTGAAAGGACATGATGAGGTTACCGGGGAAAAGGACATCACGGTTACGACAGAGCTTCCGGAATGTTCGGAGGCAAAGGACAGGCAGAAGCTTACCGACAACATCAAAGCCAAGATCGGCAGACTCGGAGGCACCTGCTATAACCTTAAGGAACTGACGCTGAATCTTACACATTACCATTTCGTCCCTCAAAGCATGCTCAACGAGATGCGTCGCTGTTTCATTGAAGAGCTCAGGCTTGAAAAAAACAGACTTATGAAAAAGGAAACGAATCATAATCCGGATAACCTTAAGGATATACGCATTGCCGATTCAGAACTGAACCTCGGCTTTAAGGCGAACATCTTCAACAGGGCTGCCGACAGCTTCTATCTTGAACACGGAGCAGACGTTACCGTCCCGGCATATGAAAAGGACAAAGGAAATGAACCGCGGGAAGTTCTGGTTTCAAAGCACTGCCTTCACTACTGTTTCGGACTCTGCCCGAAAAGACACGGGGCGAGAAAACAGGACCTCTATCTGAAGATCGGCAAAACAGTATTCAGGGTAAAAAACAGCTGTGCAAAATGTCGCATGATTCTGGAAGGCCCCGTTGAAACACCTGACTTTCTGAAATAGCAGATTACCTTCGTGCAATGCGGGAGGTGCGCAGACATTCTTCCGTTCCTGCCGCAGCCGCCGTAAATTCCGCTGAATTTACGGCGTTTTTTTTTATGTAAGCCTTACATGACGGCAGCTGCAATCAGTGCGTAAAAGACATGGTTCTCTCCCGAAAATCATGAATCACCGACATTTTTTTTACCTTTTACGGGCTAAAATGAAAGAATACGTGGCTCAGACTGCGCACTGCCATAGTATTTAACGTATCGGATTCCGGCTCAGCTTCAGACGGGGAAACCCCGCATGCGCTCTGACACCATGTGTTCGGCACTGTGCGTGCCGTAAGGAGCGCCGATGTTTGCAGACTTTTTTAATCCTGAAAAAAGATTCAGACTCAGAGAACACCGAACCACGGTAAGAACAGAAATTCTTGCCGGCATATCCACGTTTCTGACCATGGGATACATTGTGGCGCTAAACCCGAACATACTTACGGGATTTCACACCGGCTCCAACCTCTGGAACGCCATATTTCTTTCCACCTGCATATGCTCTGCCATAGGAACGTTCTGCATGGCCTTCTCGGCCAACAAACCCTTTGCCATGGCTCCCGGTATGGGCATGAATACCTTTTTTGCCACGATTGTCGCCAATATAACCGTGGCACTGTCCATCCCTTATGAAACGGCATACCATGCAGCCATAATAATCATCCTGTTTGAAGGCCTGATTTTCCTCATTGCCGGCGTTCTAAACTTAAGACATAAAATAGCCGATAACATCCCTGACTGCATCAAAATTGCCATAGCCCCGGCCATAGGCATGATGCTTATCTATATCGGCTTCGGCAGCAACGTAAGCATTTATGCGGAAGGAAACGGTTACTCGGAACCGTTTTACGTGATGAGAGACTTTTTCGGGGCAATGACGCCGACATTCCTTAAGGCTGAAATGGGAAAGGAATATACCCAGATGATTATATCGGTAATTACGATATTCCTGGGACTGTTCGTCATCGTTCATTTTCATAAGAGAAGAAATTCCGCTGCCGTGATTCTTGGCATTCTGACTTCTTCGTTATTCTACTGGCTTGCAGACTACTTCATTCTCGGACGAAATCCCTTCCGTGATGCCGGAAAAATGAGCTTTATTCCGGATTTTGGCAACATGTACAGAGAGACTCTGTTCAACTTTGACTTCAGCACCTTCATGAACATTGGTACCTACACCATCATCATGGTGCTGATAACCTTCTGCATCATCGATATGTTCGGAACCATCGGCAGTCTTGTGGGCCTTGCGGCCAATGCAGGCATGCTTGACGAAAAGGGAAAGCTCAGCAACATTAAACAGGCCCTGCTCTCTGATGCCGTAGCCACGGTTACCGGAGCATGTACGGGAAGTTCAACGGTAGTAACCTTTGCGGAATCGGCATCAGGCATTCAGGTCGGCGGAAGAACGGGACTGACGTCCTTTACAACGGCATGCCTCTTTGCACTTTGCATATTCATATCTCCGCTTGTGGCCGCGATTCCTCCGGCAGCCACCTCCACCGCACTGATTTACATAGGCGTAGTCATGATGCAGGGGCTCGGAAAAATCGACTTCAGGGATATTGAACAGGTTACGCCGGTATTCATAATGATGCTGGCAATAGCAGTTTCAGGCTCCGTCGGTAACGGAATTGGCCTCGGTCTTGTATGCTACACCATAATAAAGCTGATATCCCGAAAATACCGCGATGTCACGCCTCTTACGTATGTAGTAACGGTAATATTCCTGGTAAAGTTCTTCGTTGCCGTTTAGTTTTTCAGAATCGCTGAATATCGATCCGGAATAGGCAAGACAGAACAGCAAAGCACAAATAAGACTTAACTGAAGCCAAAAAGCATACCAGGAAAAGTATGTAGAAACTTGAGGGATTAAAAGAAAGGTATCAACCATTGAAATGGCGGACAGACTGAGATTCGAACTCAGGAACGCTTTCGCGTCGCCGGTTTTCAAGACCGGTGCATTCAACCGCTCTGCCATCTGTCCGCTGAAGATGTGTGTATTATAACTGTTTTTAAAAGCTTGTAAACATTTAATTAAAAAAATCACAAACATTTTTACCAAATGCGTATTTTATGAGCGTTTTTCATCATTGATGACGGTAATATGTCTGATTTTTCCGTTTAAGGTCGTCCATAACGTATCCATAAACTCTGTCTCCATAATAATCATCAGATATTGAAGCCGGTGAGAAATACGGAACCAATACATGAAATTAAAACAACGGTTATAAAAATAACTAAGACTAAAGACGATAAAGTTCAAAACCGATGTCAGATAAAGATATCGTACGGAATGATAAGTAACGGATAATTCTGATATTAAGATGAGTGGAAGGGATTGGCATACTCCCCAGAAATGGCGGACAGACTGAGATTCGAACTCAGGAACGCTTTCGCGTCGCCGGTTTTCAAGACCGGTGCATTCAACCGCTCTGCCATCTGTCCGCTGTGGATGAACCCTATTATATAGGTCTTTAAAATCTTGTAAATACTTTATCTCAAAAAATCCTCCACTTTGTGTCCGAATGCATGTTTTATGGCCACAATGACTAATAATCATGCAGCACATCCATATATGAGACACCAGTCAGCAGTCAATAATTCCCAAAACGCAATCAACAGTCCGCGTGTCCGGACTTATGTCGGTAAGTCGTTTATTTTACTGCCACATATAAAATCACTTGAGTTTTTATAAACATCATGTATAATTTTTAAGTGAACAGGCGTTCCGTATTTTTCCGGCTAACGGTATACGTGATGTCAGTCAGTTGTGTAGGTTTTTCCTTTATTCCACAATGCTACTGCAAAAAGTAATTAAGGGTGTATCATGAATATAAATGTTTTTATTTCAGAAAACTTCAGCGGATTATCCGCCTCAGCTAACTCACTCTTCAACACTGAAGATTCCGTCACCGTTAAACCTGATGATTTTGCCGGAGAATATTACCGGGGACTTCTGAATTTCATCAGTATCGTAACGGATTTCCATGCCCGCCCTGCCTTTGGTTTCTATACGGTTATCCTACCGGATGAAGCATGCGGGAATTCTGCCATTAACGAACTTCAGAATTTTGCCGATAATGAGTCGCTGATATCGGTCCGCCTTACAAACAGTCATTCCCGGATGAATTCCGCGGTTCAGGAAGCCCCGTGCTCCGACCGTATGAACATCATGTTCATATTCGGCAGAATAACGGCCTCCATACATTCGGAAAAGAATCTGAGAGATCGAACCGAAGACTTCCTGAAAAGGCTGAACATTATTGCATGGCACTTTAATCCATTCTCAGACATCCGGGAACTTTCTCGGATACGTGCTGACGAATGCCTGCATAAGGCGCTGGAAAGTCATTCCGTCATCTTTTCATGCCGGGATACACGCTCCTTTTTCTTTCACCGCTGCACGATTGCAGCCGTCCTTGCGGAAAAAATCAGAACGGAGCTCAGTGTTTTCGGCAGATGGCAGGATAAAACAGGCCTCAGCGGGAAAAATGCATTAAAACGGATAATCCCAGACATAACCGGAGACACATTCATTCTCCGTAATGACCGTCAGCAGATTATTGCGGCCTACGAAACAATCATGAATACGCCGGGAATTAAGGAAAAGTTAGGATTCCATCCGGTAACTCTCGGTGGAACGGATCCGATTCTCTATCAGGATATCGTTAGCCATGATCATGAATACGGAGATTTCAGCGTATATCTGAGAAATCATCCGAAGCTTGCCCATTCATTTACCGTAGCTAAGGCCAAGGCCTTTGCAGAGTATGTAACAGGTCGGGATGACATTGACGGAGAAGCAGCTCTTCTTTCTCTTTCCCGTGGACATTTTAATGCCACGGCCACACTTCATGTCTCAGGACATGGGATACCGGCATTTCCTGAGTTTGCCGGAACGGCAGGACTTCTCCCCCGTAACGGAGAAAATGACTGCATAACCTCCGGCGATAAGTCATCAGATGATGAAGCAGGACACGATATCAGTCTGCAGTTCGACCATGAATGCCGCTATCAGGATTTATTAAGGAATGCTGATTACAGAATTAAGACCGGCATTCCGGATCCCTCATACCTTACCGGACTGACAGAAAAGGATCTGCCTGAATATACGTCACTCCACAGCTTCTTTTTAATCGTTACGGCAATCGCAGAACGTGCAGGAATCAGTGAATTCCGTTTTTCCTTCAGCACTCCGTTAAATAAGGATAAACAGATTAAAGCCGGTTATGGGAAAATGAAGATCCGGGACAATACTGCAGGTATTGGAAAGGACTCTGCTCATTCCTCTGCCGGAAAATCCGTCATGTTTTCAGGGATTACGGAAACTGAGAGAAACGTTGCGTTTAAACCCGCCCGCATTGTCACCAAAAGATGCAGTTTCTTCAACAGCTGCTCCGCAATGGATTTTTCGGACTTCTATGAACTGACTGCAACATTCTAGTACCAAAAAAGGAGGTTGAACGGCAACGTTCAGCCGCCATACCTTAATGTAATCAGGCTTTTATTGGTAGCCTGAGCACGTCGTCTCGGAGCATGGAAACACCAATAAATACAAATGCGATCAGATGCTAAACAGATCAGGTGAAAAAAGGTTTATTTTATTGAAGTATCTGGGGAATCGAATGAAGATTCAAACAATCTTTAGAATGGCGGACAGACTGAGATTCGAACTCAGGAACGCTTTCGCGTCGCCGGTTTTCAAGACCGGTGCATTCAACCGCTCTGCCATCTGTCCGCTGGATGTGTATAATTATATGGTTTTCCAAATTCTTGTAAAGAAAAAAATGGCGTTTTTACTTAAAAAGCTGTCTGTTTGACCAGGAAACATACAGATATCGTTTCTGAGAGGAGATTATTCTGAATTCAGAACCTCCCGTATCTCCAGATTCATATCCCTTCAATTCATACTCTGATTTATAATCCTCGATATCAACTATGGTATCGTCATCTTTTTTCATAAAGGATTTTCTTATAGCATTGACTCTTGCTTTGTTTTCTGATGTATGTTCACCTTCAAACAGAACTCATTAATAATCTGAGCTAACGAAAAAATATCACCGGGAATTTTCGATGATATCAGTACGGCAGACAGAAGGTAATGTGAGTATACTGAAAGAAAAAATTTCAGTTACGGACGGACATCTGATGTCTTTTTAAATGAATGCTTAATGGTGACGGAGTCCTTAAGGCCTCCGTCACCATGCAATTGCGACCGGCTTTCCGGCCGGCAGATTACTTATCAGGACTCTTAAGAGACGATACGGACTTTACGGATGAAGGAGCTTTCTTAACACTGCCTGATTCAGGTTTGGCTTCAGGTGACTTTTTGGCATCATTGCCGTCATCAGCCTCAACAGAATTTTTCCAGTCACCCTTCATGCTTCCATCACTTCCGGATGCCTCGACAGCCTCCATGGTGAAGTTTACCACGGCATCATAATTGGAGCGGACGGCTGATCCGGTGTTCTTATACTTGACAGCATTTCTGGTATCAATGCCGAGAGAACCGGCCTCAGACACTGCGTCAATGTTGGCACCTAAAAACATGAACTTCCATCCCTTCTTCTGCAGGTCACTTATCATGTCCTTTATGGTAGCCTTCTTATATTCGGTACTGCTGTTTTCCTGTCCGTCAGTAATGATGACCACAACAACCTGGGTATCCTTACTGTCCCTAACGTCAGGAAGATTTGAAAGTCTGGTTAGACTTTCTCCCAATGCGTCCAGTAGTGCAGTGGTTCCTGAGGCAACATAGTCCTTATCAGTCAGTTCCTTAACCGTGGCTATGTCCTGACGATCATGGAGAATATCTGATTTGTTATTGAACAGGACCGTGGTCACACGGACCGGAAGCTTCTGCTCACGATATTTCTGAATCATGGAATTAAACCCGCCGATGGTGTCCCCGGTAAGACCGTACATCGAACCGCTCTTATCCAGAACCATAAGGACCTCAGCCCTCTCAGCCGTTGCGGCAATCTCATGATCAGTGCCGTCAGCAGGCTTAACCTGTTCGGTTTCCGCATATACGGAATTTGCCAGAAGTCCCATGGTAAGACCGGCGGTCATAAGAAAATGTCTGATGATTTTCATATACGGTAATCCTCCGTGAAGCATGAATGAATATAATAAACATCACCTTTATTAAGACAGAAAAACTCCGGGATAGTTCATAAACACGTCCGTCTCCTAATATTTCCGAGAGACAGCCCCGCTGCCTTATACTCTTTGTGGTATGAGGATATTTCTTCTCAGGTAAAACCTGAACGAGTCCCCGCCTGCACCACATGACATGGCGTCATATTTCAACGGCTGTCCAAACAATGAACAATGACAGTTTCCTAAGGCAAAGCATAAACAAAAAGTCATCGTCTTTCTTGTAAAATCATCCGGCATAATCTATGATTAAGCTCTTTATTATATATGTCGATTTAACAGAATCAGTAATTCATGACTGAGGTTCCGGTTCACGCTTTCAGCTCATAAGTGCCATGGTTCATTCAGAACCTGGAGCATGCGTCCTTTAACCGAAACCTTGGATCTTTACGGAGAAAAAAATGCAGAATAATGTTGCCGTAATAGCAGTTGACGGTCCCGGCGGAGCCGGCAAGGGAGAACTGTGCCTCAGATTAAGCAAGAAGTACGGCTTTGCCATTCTTGATTCAGGTGCAATTTACAGAGTACTGGCCTATGCCGCTCTTAAAAAGGGTATTGCTCTTGATGCGGAAAAGGAACTCAGTTCTCTTGCCGCCAATCTTAATCTGTCCTTTAAGGAAGTAAACAATGCCGTTGCCGTTATTCTTGACGGTGAAGACGTATCTTCCTTTATCAGAACGGAAGAAACCGGCGGTGCCGCATCAAAGGTTGCCGTACTTCCGGAAGTTCGTGCCGCACTCCTGCAGAGACAGCGTGACTTCGCCGTTGCACCGGGCCTTATCGCTGACGGCCGTGACATGGGTACCGTAGTGTTCCCTGATGCAGCTGCCAAGATATTCCTTGATGCCAGTGCCGAGGAAAGAGCAAGACGCCGTGTGTCACAGCTTGAATCACGCGGCGTAAAAGCCGATTATGACAAGATCCTGAAGGAAATTGCAGACAGAGATTTCAGAGACCGCAACAGAGCCACTGCTCCGCTTAAGCCTGCTGATGACGCTCTGGTTCTTGATTCAACAACCCTGTCAATTCAAGAAGTAGTTGACACTGCCGTAAAGTTTATTGAATCCAAACTCGGCAGATAGAAAGCAAAGCTCTTTTCCGGCATTTGAAAGAATGCCGGAATGATAAACGTAAAAGGACTCGGTATACGTTTTTTATGCACATACTGAGATACAGAAAGGCCTGGAGAGTTTATGATTGAAGTTAACGGAAAAAGCATAGAAACCGATGAAAACGGCTATCTTAAAAATTTCTCTGACTGGAATCCAGAAATCGCTGCCGCAATAGCCGCAAAGGAAGGGCTCGAGCTCACGGAAGAAAGAATGGAAGTTGTGCTTTTTGTAAGAGAATTCTATAAGAAGTACAATACTTCTCCTGCCATCAGGGCTCTCGTAAAAGCCATGGAAAAGGAGTTTGGTCCCGAAAAAGGTTCCAGCCGCTACCTCTACAAACTGTTTCCTGACGGTCCTGCTCTCATTGCCACCAAAATTGCCGGTCTGCCGCGTCCGGTAAAGTGCATCTGACAACCGTTCCAATGTCTTATGCAGGATGCACGGTACCGACGCACTTTCCACCGCATCAGTCACTGCATTAAAACGATACGGATACATCTTAAAAGAAGACCGGACATAGTCCGGTCTCATGCTTATTACGGATAAAAAGATAATCCGTGCCACCGCCGACTGTTCCTGACACACGGTAATCAGCTGTATGGCGGTTCCGACAGAGTCTTATTCTGCCTTTTCAGAAGTTATTGAAGGCTTTCCTGCAGAGGTGTTGTCAGCTATTGTCACAAGCTTTTCACGAATATCAATCATCAGATAGAGGAAGAAAGTAGACATGATTATGCTGAGTGAACCGAAAACCAGAACACCTACACCATAGAAGAAACCTATATTGGTCATGGCAATGAGTGCGGCAAGAATAACCAATATGATAGAAACAACTACAATAATGTCGATAAATTTACTTCCGAACCCGATGATAAAATTCTTAAGAGTCATTCTTTATTTCCTTTTTTCAAATATAATTTCAGTTTAAAACACTAGTGCATCTAAGCAGCACCTGCAACATCCTTTCTCTGTACGGCTTATTCGGAAAAACTCACCGCAGGCACCCATACGAAGATTTTTTGATTGTAATAAAATTTAAGGCATACAGTTTTATTTAATTATCAAAATGTTAATTAAATGTTAACTGCGTCAATATTTTCGTAACGGAACACAATACCTTAGCCTGCCAGCGATTCAGAAATACCGTAAGCGGAAACAGCAATTCTGCTCCAGTATCCGCAGAGATCATCCGTCATTTTCCCGTCTTTTCCATAGTGCGGGCGTCGTCCGCAAACGCTGATTTTACCCTGCTCCTGTTTTTCAGGAAATCGGAGTAATACCTGCTGAGCTCTTCTTCCTCCTTTTTTCTGTCGGCTTCTGAATCAAATCCGAATAATGAATCACCGTTTTCACGTAAAGATGTTCTGCCGGAACCGGGAGAACCGCTGCCCGCCCCAGGATTCCCCATATTTAAAGTACCGTAAGGGATGTCCGTTACGGGATTCATCTTTGGCTGAAATTCTTCCGGATCCTTAAAGTAGGCCCCCTTAACCTCACGGAGCTCTCCCTCCGCCGGGTTGGCTCCCTTTATGTCAAAGGCAGCCGCTATGACGCCGACAGCCCTGGCGGGATTCTTTTCCAGAAGAGCCCTCAGTTCACCGGCAACTCTCGCCTGTCCCGAATCAGGCATGATACTTTCCATAACACTGCGAAGACCGTTAGCCCTTGCCGAAAGAGTATGGTCTCCCGCAAACTCGCTTCTCAGCATTTCAAGTACACGGGCGTTTCCGCTGACAGCCTTTGCAAGGGTAACTCCGTCGAATGAATAACCGTTACCGAAGGATGATTCAAAGGCCTTAAGTCTTCCTGCCTCCTCTCTTCTGGACACAGCCTCACCTGCCGCCCTGCTTAATTCCCTGCCGGAGCTTCGGCTTAAGCTGTAGGCATCTGAAGAAACGCTTCCCTTACTTATGTCCCTTGCCACCGTTCTGCCGAACTGAGCCTGTATGCCTTCATCACCGGAGATTCTCGTAAGCTCTCCCTTTAGTCTCTCAACACTGCTTCGTGAACTGTTAGCCCCGGCAGCCTCTGCCACGGCACTGTCACCTTCAGCGGCAGCTCCGCTGAGTATCAGACCCAGCGCACCTCTGAGAGACATTTCATCCGAACTGCTTATGCCTGTATTTTTGGAAATGGTATGTGCCAGACCTTTTATCATGCCGTAGGATTCGGATGTTCCGCTCGAAATTCTCTGTCCCATGGATTCAAGCCTGTTATGGGTTAATCCTCCGCTATGCATTTCACTCATGGAATTTTTCAGCACGCCGGCAAAGCTTCTCTCTGCAGAAGAAGCTTCACTTTCGGCATTGGACAGAGCTTCTCTAAAACCTTCCCTGAGGGATACCGATGACATTACCGATGAACCTCCGGTTCTGCTCATTCCGGTAAAAGGAGTATTTGAAAACAGGGAGCCGTGACTGACAACTCCGCCGCGCTGTTCCAGCACGGGATGCGGAGCTGTCTGCTGAGCAGCTGCAGCAAACCCCGTAATTACGGAATTTAAGGCGGAGGCCGAACCGTAAAGCACGAACCCTGCCAGCACGGGAACTGATGCCGAAAGATAGCCGCCAAGGGAAATATATGTTTCCAGTCTTCTGTTCACGGCAAGAATTCCGTTAAAGCTCTGCGGAGCTACATTAAGTACGGAAAGACTCCCTGATGCTGCGGACTCCAGGTATACGTTTACAAGTATCAGAAGAGGCTGCCACAAGGCCACCCACACGGTTACCCCAAGATATCTGCCAATGAGTCCGAGACCGCTGTCCGTTCCCATGAGAATTAGAGGCATAAACGGAGTCAGCATGAAAAGCAGGGCTTCAAAAAAGGTCATAAGCGGTCTTATCATTGTAAAGAATACGCTCTGTCTGACGGCTGATGCGGTATTCACCGCATTGACCGTCTGACTGAGAGCCAGAGCGGAACCGGCGGCATGGGAATCAAGATACCTGCTCTTGGCGGCCCGCAGGTATACGGGAAGAAGCACGGAGGACAGTACGTAGTCCTCCGCCCGGGTATTAACGAGACCTAGAGAGCTCACAGCATCATTAAGCATCCCCCTGTAATCCCTTCCGCTGAATGCAATCCCCTCCCGGACTCCGTCCGCCGTTCCGTAATTATTCTGAAGCTCCGTGAAAAGAGCCTCGGAATAAGTGCTTTTCGTATAGGCCATGAGCCTCGAATGTGCCTCAGAGCAGGTAAGAAGTTCATCGTGACCGTCGATGTTTATGAGAGTGCCGAAGCTGGATGACTCAAGGCGTGAGGCATTCACCACGTCCTCGGCGCTGAAAATCATGTCCCCGCTCATGCTTCCGAGATCTATCCCCGTATGCGTGCACTCCCGGAAATAGTTCATCCAGGATTTTTCAAAATCACCGCCACCCGCATTGTTGACGCTCTGAAGCACTGTCACCTCGCCGAGCTTTCTTCTCAGGTCGTTAAGAACCACTATGGAGGAAGTATAGCCATTATCCGTGCTTTCCGTTCCCGAAAAGGCCTGCCTTACGTATTTTGAGACCCCGTATCCCATGGTGGATATCAGCGATGCCGCAAATGCCGGGCCCAGAGGCACTCCTGACACGGCAACACTCTCTCCGGTACTGCAATCCTCAATGGAGACATCCGTCTTCGGCACCAGAAACATCAGGTAGAGAAGTGCCGTCACCAGAATTCTGCCGAAGGAGATTCCCTCTCCGCTCATACTGCCGCGAAATCCCTGATAGAGAACACCGATCGTAAGACCGATGGCAGCAAGTGTATTGGGAATGCTGCCGCTGAAAAACAGGGCAGCAGATCTCATGACCGTCGCCAGAAAAGAAACATCTCCGACGGAATACACATTCCACATAAAAGCATCTCCTCATAATAAACAAACCTTACCAATACCGTTAAATGACGGATGTCATCATTACGATGACCGTTTCCTGCGTCCGTTTACCGACTTCTCCTTTATTTTCTTCAGAAGCGACAGCTTCTGAAGCTCCGTCATTGCAAGAAGTGCTGAAGTCACCTCACCGGGCTTTCTCCCGGAGATTTCGTCCACGGAAAGTGAAACAAAAGACAGGTCGTCACGTTCATCCCCGACTGAAAGGGCATTCGCACAGGCATTCCGGAGAGCATGCGCCACCCGCATAAAGAGTTTTTTCTCTGAAGCTGAAGTCCCTCCGACATCAGGCTTTGCACCTTCACCGTTTTGGGAAGGAGGAACTCCTCCGGCCTTTTTTCGTCTGCGGGAGGAGCTTCGTCCCTTTCCCATTTTCTTTATGAGCCTCAAAGCCAGGGTATCAATCTGTCTTAGGGTAAAGGCCCCCACGGCTTCATTTAATCTCATGTCGTCAAAGGAGAGTACCGTTTCCGTAAGTTCCTTAAGTTCCACACCGGTGTCCATGTTCTTTTCGGGAAGAGAATCACTAATCGGTGTTTCGTTTACTCCCGGAGAGGTATCATGGTAAGCAGCCGATATGGAGGTTCCGGTCGCAGTCGTCAGCTCTGCGGCCCCCTTGTCCTTTCCTTTCTGCGTTTTTACAAAACGTCCGTGAGAATCACGAGGCCTTGAAGGAGCTCTCGTGATTCTCATGGGGTTTTCCAGCCAGTCACTTCCTGCAGGACTTCCTGCCAGCACGTTATCCGGGAGAAGTTCAGTCGAAAGAGGCAGTCCCCGGCAATAAGCGTTATCACCGCCGTTCCGTCCTTTTGCCCTGCCGGTTTTCCCGGTAAATATCCTGAATCCGCCCTGCCTTTCGGAGAATGTATCGATGTCATGAAAGGAAAAAAATCCGTCACCGGATTTTCCGCCTCCGGCAGAAACTGAAAGTACGGGTTCATCGTTGTCGTTAAGAAGAAATCGGGAAGCCTTTACCCTCCCGTCTTTTTCAGGAGACCTGGAATGTGCGTCAACATGGGCCAAAGCCTGCGCTTCCCGTTCTCCTTTACCGTTATCAACGCTGTTACCGTCAACATTATCGTCATCGTAACCTTTATGAGGAGCAGGGAGACTCACGCCGTCCGCCACCGTTCCCGTAAGAGATGCATTCTCCCGCAGGTCCGAGTCTTTAACGGGTGATTCATCAGGGGAAAATGCGTCATTTTCCCCTGACACCTCACCGGCGACATCTGCGTCAGGTCTTACGGACCTGTTCCCGTTATCATGATCCGCCGTTCCGCCAAGGCGGGATTCAGTCAGGGCAAGACACTCATCAATTGTCACTGCCCCGCCTGTTCCTTTAGCGCAATCCTCCGTACCGCCTACGGTTTCACCGTTTATGGACAGGCCCTTTCTTCCTGCCTTTACCGCATCAAAGGCATGCTGCATTTCAGGGCCGTATGATTTAATCGGGGCCGGCCTGATGCCGCCGTAAAGATATTCAGGTTTTATTATCTTTAAACCGTGTATCTCTCTGAGGTTTATTCCGTCGAAGGACACCAGAATCCTGTGCAGAATAACGGTTGCCGCGGCATCAGCATATTCGCCGATTCCCATGAGAATCAGCTTTTCATACAGTTCCATGGAATCATTAATCACCATGGCGGTGCCGGTTCCTCTCAGAGGAGCCGTCATGTCAAAGAATTCATGAGGATTGAGGGAAAGAAGGCATTCCCTGTCCGTAAAAAAAATGCAGCTGTCTTCTGCATTTGCGGGATGCTGAGAATCGGCAATCTTCTGCTGCAGAAGCTCAAGTATCAGAGAGAGTATTCCCCGGGCACAACCTTTTATCCCCTTACCCGAAGCGTTTTTTCCGCCCCCGTCGGAAAGAATATCCTCCATTCGGTTACTGATAAGGATTTTTTCCGTAAGAGTAGCCGGAGCAGGAACTGACTCCGTTCCGACACAGTCATTCCTTCTGAGGCCTCCGAGTCTAACCTCGGAAAGATGGTACCTCACACTCATTATGTCAGCCCTTTTCACCGCATCATAAAACACTGATGTTCTGTCACAGCTGAGCGCAGCATAAAGATGCTCAAGAAGATCCGGCTCCGCAAGCATCCATGATATGAATTCCTTCGGAATCACCCGGTTTGCGGCGATAACGGCAAGCTGCTCGTGTCTTTTGCCTCTCATCGGCACGTATTCAAAGAAATAACTGCGGTACCCGCCGGAGATCAGAAAGTCATGAAGACCGGATACCATCGGATTCCACACGGCCCCCGCAGCACCTTCCGCTTCACGACAAACTGAAGGTGAAGAGGAACCGGACTTAAACTCCCCGGCATCTGCCCGGATGATAACGTCAGTAAGAGGCTTGCCTACGTCATGCAGAAGCGCTGCGACAAATATGCAGGCGGCAACTCTTGTCTCCCTCAGGGTTCTGCGATCCCCCGGGAGTCCGAAATCAAAGCATTCATCAAACAGCCCGCGGAGAGCAAAGAAGACAGTTTCCATGCTGTGCGTCACCAGTCCCAGAGCATTATGGTGATGGTAGTATTCAGATGCGGGAAGCGTGTATGCGAAATTTATGAAGTTTTTAAGCAGAGGAAGCAGAATCGTATTGAATTCGCAGTCTTCAAGAGGCAGAAGATCCCTAATCTTTGCGACAAGTCCCGCATGAATTTCCAGTATGTCATCAACGGAAATAATACCGTTCCGGTCCCTGTACGGAGAACCTGACGATGCGTTGTCGGAAGCTGACGCGGAGTAAGCCTGTCCGGACGGCATTTTTTCGGGATGACCGGAACCGCAGGCGGAACTTCCCCTGCTGAACACTCCGTTCCGGATACAGGCGTCGGGATTCTTCAGATATTCATGATTTGAACCGGCATGGATTACCGTTCTTTCGGGAAACAGCAATGCCTTAAGCATTCTGTATTTTCCGGCAAAACCGCTCAACCCGCTGGTGATAATATTCATAACCTACTTTCTGCCATGCTCCACCGGCATCTCTGCCGAATCACTTACGAAAATGTCCTTTCGGTAAAATATCAAGAATTTCTCATGCAGTGTTTTACCTGAGACATATGATATGGGGAAAGCGGAATAGCCGTAGAATTCAGTGCCTTAAAAAAGAGTTGCGGGAACAGACCGAACCTGTAGCCCGCGCTATGCATTCCAATTCACATGAAAGGAACGTAAAAGAACGGATACCAACGTGGTATGTAGTATGAACCCCGGTATTGTTCTGAAGTATCACCGGACGGTTCCGCTCAACTTACATGGTTAACTCCTGTCACCCGAGCGATAATGCAGTTCTGATATAACGGTTACTTATGCGTATTTAAGAACACTGCCTGCCATCATTGCCTTCACCGGCATATTTCTCATGTTTCTCCGTACCTTAACTTAAGGCACAGGCCGGCAGCCCCTCCTCTTCTCTTCTTTATCCTGTCCCGTAGAAACATTCACCGGTGGACGGTCCTATCCGCCGTTCCCCGTGAATAACGGCAGGCCGCGCCTGCCGATTAACCTTTTGCGAAGTAACACCCTCAGCTCAATATCCGCTGAGGACTACTGAAATGTGGAGAGACAGAGCCGGATGAATTTTAAGAGAATAACAGGAAGATTCAGCAGCCTTTATCCCGTACTGGCATACAATCCTGAAAACAGTCTTTTTTACCTTAGCGGTTCCGGCGGAGCCGCTCTCGGCATCGGCGTGATTGCAAGACCTCTTTCCGGAGGTGATGAAACCATTGCAAGACGCCTTACCGTGCTTCTCAATCAGGATTTTCCCAAAAATACCGTTCTGCAGTTTTCACTGCTGGCGTCTCCATCCGTTGAAGGACTTCTAAGGGAGCAGGAAATCACGCTTCTCGGCCTAAAAAATGACGACGTGCTGTCGGGAGTAATCCGGAGCAGACTGAATTTTCTGCGTAAATCCGTAAACAAACCGCCAAAGGGAATCAGTTCCCGGGTCAGAAACTTTGTGCTCATGGTGACACTGACGCTTCCGTGTGCCGGGAAACTCCCTGACGATGATGAAATCCATCATGCCGAAGTGCTTTCCGAGTCCCTTCTGCAGATTCTGAAAACGGCTGAAATCAACGGCAGGCTCATGACAAATGACGATCTGCTTTCAGAACTCTGCCCGTTCTTCAATGGTCATGACAACGCCTCATGGAAAAACGGCAGGATAAAGGCTGACAACTCGGTTCCGCTTAATGAACAGCTCATGGATTACGACAGTGAGCTCAGGGTTTCAAAGGATTTTCTTGAAATAGGCGGATATACGGTCAACACCTACTCCGTCAAACGTTATCCGGAATACGTATATTTCGGGAATGCCACCGCCTATGCCTGTGACGTTTTCACGGGAACAAGAGGCATATTCACCCCGTTCATGATTACGGGCACGGTATTTTATCCTGAGCTTTCAACACTGCGCTCGCACATCAGTGCCAAACGGCAGTGGACCGTGAACCAGGCCTACGGTCCCCTGCTTAAATTTGAGCCAAAGCTTGCCGTAAAGAAACAGGGCTTTGACCTTCTCTACGAGGAAATGGAAAACGGAGCCAGACCTCTTAAGTTCAACCTTACGGTAACGTCATTCTGCAGAAATGAGGAAGAGGCTCTGGCCACCGGATCGGCACTGCGAAGCTACTATAAGGAAAACGGCTTCGAGCTCATGCCGGACAGATACTACATTCTGCCGATATTTCTCAACGCCCTGCCGTTCGGAACCGACACCGACTCCTTTAACTCCCTCATGAGATTCAGGACACTGTGCTCCACCCACATTCTGCCGCTGCTGCCGATTTTTGCGGACAGTGCGGGAACGGGTACCGGAGTCATAAATCTCATAAGCCGTTCGGGACAGCTTATGAATCTGTCCCTTTACGATTCGGGAACGAACTACAATCTCTGTATCGCCGCCCAGTCGGGCAGCGGCAAGAGCTTCCTGGTGAACGAGATTCTGGTATCGTATCTGGCAAAGGGAGCCACCTGCTATGTAATTGACGTGGGACGTTCCTATGAAAAGCTCTGCAGTTTTCTCGGCGGAACCTTTCTCTCCTTCGGCATAAACTCCGAAGTGTCCCTTAACCCGTTTGAATGTATCAGGGACTATGCCGATGAGGCGGACATGATTAACGGACTGCTTTCCATCATGGCAGCTCCCACCGAAAGACTAAGCGACTTTCAGACGGCAGAACTCAAGAGAATTACCGGAAGTCTCTTCAGAATCCACGGCAATGCTCTCTCCGTGGACATCATCGCCGATGAACTTGGAAACCACGAGGATCAGCGGATAAGGGATCTCGGAAGACAGCTGTATTCCTTCACCTCAGGCGGTGAGTACGGCAGATTCTTCTCCGGACACAACAATATGAAGCTCGGAAACAGCCTGACTGTTCTTGAGCTTGAGGAGCTCAAGGGAAGAAGACACCTGCAGCAGGTTGTGCTTCTGCAGCTCATATACCAGATTCAGCAGAACATGTATCTCGGAGAAAGAAACCGGCCGAAGATTATCATCATTGACGAAGCCTGGGATCTTTTAAGAGACGGTGACGTGGCGGGATTCATTGAAACCGGCTACCGCAGGTTCCGTAAATACGGCGGAGCCGCCGTCACCGTAACCCAGTCTGTAAATGACCTTTACGGTTCGGAAGCAGGCGTCGCCATCGCTGAGAACAGTGCCAACATGTACCTTCTGGGACAGAAGGCCGAAACCGTGAATCTGCTGGAACAGGAAAAGAGACTTCCTCTTACCTCCGGGGAATATGAGTATCTGAGATCCGTGCATACCATGAGCGGAATGTATTCGGAAATATTCGTGATAAGTGATCGCGGGAACTGTGTGGGCAGACTTGCCGTGGATCCGTTCAGAAAGCTTCTTTATTCCACCAGGGCGGAAGAGGTCAACGCCATCGAAAAGCTGCTGAAAAAAGGCATGAACGTAACGGAAGCCATAAATACCCTGCTTTCTCAGGATTCATGAGGTTCCGAAAACCGCCATGATACCCCCGAGGGAAAAAAAACTGAGGAGGAATAATCCCGACAGGTGCGTCCTCTCAGCCAGCCTGACGAGAGAACGGAAAGATTATCGGTGTTAATTAGAAATGAGTCATGATAACCGGATGATAAGCCATATGAAGCAACACGAAGTAAATGATACAGGTCTTATGAGACGTCATTATGCAGAAATGCATAATAACGTCCGCAAAACGGCGGCTTACGTTCTGAGGTCAGCCGTATGCGCCATGCGCATTACCGCAGTCACCGGGATTACCTGCTTTGCCGTTTTTACGGTAATCATAAGTCTTCTTGACCTCAGGATCGGCGTTGACCTGCAGGAACGGACATGCCTCGGCAGATTGTTCGTATATCGCAACGAATTTCTCCCTCCTGATAAGTATTTCATGACGATGAAAATGAAAAGAAAAGAGGAATCATCAGCATCAGACACCGTAAAAGACGTGACCGCAGTAAGACTGCTGAAGGACGTGGCCGTCTTTAAAAAAGGCTCGGTTCTTCTTAAAAGATATTTTGCAGGTCCCGGTGATACCGTACGTAGAAACGGTAATCTTATCACCGCACAAAGGGAACCTGAGGGATATGCCGTAGCGGCTCTTAATCTTCCGGTGAAGTCCCTGATTGCCAACACTGACGGGAAAATAATGCATAACATTAAATTTATCCGCGTTTTCTCCGGCAGCATGACACTGGCTCACGACGAGCATTTCCTTACGGGAGATTCACCTTATTCACTGGATTCCAGAATTATCGGAACCTTCACGGGAAACGAGATTGAACTCGCCGAAGTGCTTTTAATGCTGTGAAACATCAGAAAGACGAACGGAATTACGGGAAGCGGACATACCTTCCGCTACGACAGATGAAAAAATCAGAAATCCTAAAAACAGCCTTCACGGCAGCGGCATCACTTACGCAGACAGCGGTTTTCGCATTTGCGGAGCCACTCCTTTCCGAAATACCGGATGTACCCGAATCATACGCGGACGTTACGACCACGGGTAATACCCCGTCACCATATGAAAAGGATGCGGAATTTATCAGAAGACTTACCGAAAACGCTGAGGATAATTATATAAGCACATTCACACGTTCCGACGGGGCTCATATTGCCTCCGGAAAGGAATCCGGACGTCATGCCCGGACCGGGACGGAAACCGTCCCGGTTTACGTAAATAATGAAATGGCTGCAGAACACCTCAAAATATTATGTTCCCGTGGGAGAGCTTATGAAATAACCTTTCGTGACATGCCGGCACCGGCAGTACTCAGACTCATGATTCATGAGAAATGCCCTTTTACGGTAAATCCCCGCGACTTCGCAAGATTCGGAATAACCGCGGTTCCATATGTTCTGAACGATGATGATTTTCCCCTTAACGGATACGGTGCCCGTATTCCGGTAAGGACGTTAAAACAAAATGATGACTTTTTCTGTCCGGGAAATGATGAATCGGGGATTATCCCTGATTCCTCTTATGACGGCAGCGGTACGTCCCGGATGAAAAACATCTGCGCTATCCGGAATCCGAACATGCGTAAAAGCTTCAGGGGACGGATAATCAGGGCTTCCGCAAACATTACGGAAGGTCTTCGTAAAGGTATTATTCCACCGTTTAACAGGCCCTCGGAAACCGGCAGAACAATGAGCGGTAATAACGGGAAATGCCACCGGGACCTGAAAGAGTCCCTGTGGGAACCGAATAATCGATAAGAAGCCGAAACGAAGAAAAAACAGAGAAAATGACAGACGCCAACCTGAAGGAATGGAGAAAAGAGTGATGAAAAGAAACAGGATCATGAATAATCCGGACCGGATTCGCCGTGAAGAAGCGGAGCTTTTCCACGGCTTCCGGCACAGAATCCGCAAAAAACCGCGGTTCAGAAAACAGCTTACCGCACTTTCTGCCGCCATCCTGCTGAGTTCACCTGCTGCCGCTTCCGGCATAGATGATTATGACGGCGGATACACCTGTCCGAATGCCGACATATTCACGGATCTGCTTGACAGGGTTCCCTTCAGCGCCATGCTTCCAATCAGCGTCGGAGGAGCACGGCTGGGAAATTCTTCTCGCGGAGACAGAACTCCGGACAGAGCTTCTCGGCGAAGCGTATGTACCTGCAGTCATGATCTGGGCATTCCGGAAACCGGACTTACCGTTGGCCTCTGGGAGGTTGCATACCTCATGGAGTTTACACGGGAACCCGGATGTTCGCCGGTACTGGGAACAATGCTGCCGCTGCCTGATCGCGGAATAGGATCATTCGGAGACGGCACACTGGACAGTTCTGATCTCAGTCTCTACCACGTTCACCTTTACAGCTTTCCTCTCAATACCATGCTCAACCTGTTCACGGACTTCAACTGCGGAAGGTACGATTACATGGACATGGATCTTCTCTATGCCTCGGAGCTTGACGTAAGCTGGTATGATGAAAGTCTGGCAATGATAAACACTCCGGAGATTGCCACTCTGGCAAATGCCGGAACAGTGGCATCATGCAGTGCGGATGCCACCCTGTCTTTTAAGGGAAACACTTCAGATGATCTGTTTTACTGCGCCGGCTCCTGGGGCTTTCTGTATCCGCTCACCGGGTACGTCGGCTCGTCAGGATCCGTCGCCGAAAACACGTCGCTTCTTGCGGTAAGGGTTATGAATCTTCTGCACAGAAGAGGTCTGCTTCCTGTTACCATGGGAGACGATGCCCTGTGCGGAGGCGTATACTATGATGAAATGAGTAAAAGCATGTACAGATTCAGCATGCTTTATCCCATTGCCGAAAGCAGTGATAATCACGCTCTCGGAGAACCTGTTCAGTACTGGCTCGGGGATTCCAGGGTGCCGCCGACAAAACATAACGTCATATATCTTGTATGGAGGTACCGGAACTGCTGTCTGGGAGCAGGAAAATAATCAGTTCTGCAAAAACATGTTTTATTAAAACGGAGCCAGTAACGACGGGAACATCTGCCACAGGCCATCAAGAAAATCCCTGAACGTCAGGTAGATAGAGAGAACAACCAAAAATACCCCGAAAAGAAGGAAAAAGATCGCAGCCGGCCTGAATCGCGGACGTATTGAGGGCATTTGCCTGTCCCACCAGTCATCAGCCACATGATTATTACGCGTCGTATAACGGTTTAGCTCCGGATCCTGTCTGAATTCGGACGAATAACTCAATTTCTGAACCTTTGGTTCTTTTTTTCTGCGTTTATTACGACTCATGTTTCCTCACGAATATATACGGAATCATCATGTGAATCTTCCGTTCTGAATTATACCGCTGAACAACCGTCCCGCAAAGGTAACCTGCATCAGCGTACGATGAAATGGTTCAGACGGGATAACGCACGCAAATACTGAAAAATGAACGCAAATCAGACAAAACTCTGCCACAGATTCTCAAAATATCCGCTGAACAGCCAGTACAGTCCGATAACGATCAATGCAAATATCGCCACGATGGCAAATGCAATAATAAATCTTAATCTTTCGGCAAGGCGGTAATTCTGATAAATTTTCATGC
>CACWVT010000016.1:0-8835 GCA_902764345.1 uncultured Ruminobacter sp. | reverse complement strand
AAAAAAAGCAGCCCCCAAAAAATAAATTAAATATGGCGGAACGTCATAGAATGTGCATAAACACACACATGCCACGATACATGTCAAAGAAAGAATTACCAATATAGCCTGATCTTCCAGATAGTCGAACATATTCCGAAAGCTCAGTTTCTCAAAAGCCTTACAGCCACGTTTATCGTGGGCGTAAATCGTAAATTCAGGAGCTCTTTTACGCACGGTCTTAAGGTTATCCGTTAAATCGGAACCGGTTTTTCTTCCTGTTTTTTTCCGAGTCATGTTACCTCTTTTTTTTGATATTCCGCTTTAATGAAACGGCGCCGGCAATGTCTGACAAAGTAGTGTCCTGAGCGCATCCTTTCGGTATACGGTCATGTTAAACGCAATTACACGGATTTACAATTGCCGGTTTTTCAGAATGCCAAAAAACCGTTGTTCTGATTAACGGATATAAATCCGCTCCGATACCTGCAGCAGCGGAGTAATTTACCATCTTCCGTCTGCCGGATTCAGTCATAAGGTCATGTAAACCATCCGACCGGACATTACTCCTTCAGAAGTCAGACTTTATACAAATCGGATTAATTACTGTTTGCATATCAGATCGGTATTCAACATTTAGTCAATTTTTGTGCGCATAAGTTGGTTTTATTGATATAAATCACAACACAAAACACATAAATGTTTTTTAACTGTAAATAAAAAGCAATATATGTAAACTATATGTATGCTATACAGCTAATCATTACGGAAATGCGACTAATTATTTATACCGAATCCTCCGTAATTACCGAACAGCAAAGATGTCTTGATCATTAGAATAAACAGGTAAAACAATGAAGATTTTAAGAAACACATGTGCAGCCATTGCATCAGCCGTTATGCTCGGCACCTTCCTTCCTGCAGGCAGTGCCCATGCGGATGCCTCCGTACTCGGGCTTGAAATGGGAAAATCAACCGTCAGCGAATTAAAGAACAAATTTGAGGTTGAAAGTCAGGGCATCAACCAGTGGAGCCGCGGAGAAATGTATTCAATCGATACCGCAGGCATACCCATTGACGGCATAAAGAATGCACTGGCAATCTTCAACACCGACGGCAAGCTTGACTGCGTGCTCCTGACCATTCAGAAGCACAGATTCGATGAACTGAGCTCAAGCCTCCAGAAGAAGTATAAGGTTACCAAAAAGGTTAAGCCGTTTGTCGGTGATTCATATGTACATTTTAAGGATGGCAAAACCTTAATTGAACTTGACGCTCCGCACATGAGCTTTGCAATGACGCTGATCTACATGCAGGAAGATTTCAAGAAATCCTTCAAAACCGGCGTAAAGGCAGAAGAAGACCAGAAGAGACAGGCTGAATCTGACGTTCTGTAAAAAAACAACAGTCAGTAGGGAGAGAATACCGTGGCGGGATGATTCGGATGCAGCCAAATGCCGTCTTCCGGAAAGGTCCCCATCCTGCCATCGGTCATATATTAAACGCATCCGATCTGATGATACGCTGATTTTTGGGGACTTGGATTTTCCGGAACCGTCATACGGAACGGAACCTGCTCCGGAGACTTCCTAAATTTCGTGCAGACCGATTATTGATTATGTATATGGGTGGTATTTATGAGCTTTAACAGAGAAAAGGATCCGGCATACAACTGCCTTGCAGGAACTGCTGATGACATTTCATGCCCTGTATGCGGAAGTCATGCCTGGAAACGTTACGGTCAGCATCAGAACATTGCCTGCAGAAAGTGCGGAAAGCAGATTGTCACCCGTGCTCAGAAACGCGCACTCATGATGTTTCTCAGCGTGTTCTTTACAGTATGGTTTACCATTTTCATAACAGTAGGTTATGTTCTGCTGTTCAGGTAACATAAATAAGGTTATTTACAGAAATTTTTTAAATTATTTTGGGGCAGCCATAAGAATCGGATGAATGATCATACTGATGATGACTCCCGTAATAAAACCAATCAGAGCCCCAAGAATCACTGCCAATACTTTATGATCTGGCATAAGTTTCTGAAGGCCACCTCCTATCAGACCCGCTCCAATAAAATAAGTCCATATAATAACAGCAAAAAAATTAACCCCCATACATGCATCCTCTAACATATCTCATTAATTCAAATTATTACTGATACAGCACCTTTTCTCTATTGCAATTGTTCTCATAAACAAACTATGAGTCCATGAAATCTGATCACAAAAATAAGGTTACTGGCATCACCGAAATATCTGTAAAGACACTATAAATCACCTTTTCCGATCGTTCTACAAGGAGCTCCATTATCATGAATCCATAAATATAAACTTAAATATCCGACACAGTCCTGAACACTCCATCTAAGTGGAATACCGCGCTCAGGCATTATGAGGTAGTTTTACCGTCTCAATATTAATAGGTTCAGAAATCGTTTTTTAATTAAACACAATTGTAAAAATAAAAAATATGCACTATATAATAAAAATATTACATTGCAAAAATAAATTTTAACCTGTATAATTCGTAGTTCTTATGAAGTGTATATTTACTATGCACATCGTGTTTAATCTTTATTTTTGGTATATTATTCATGAATCTTAAAAATATTTATCTAATCGTTTTCCCTCTGATAATAACTGGTTGTGCTACCATGTTTACTGGTAACAGACAGGATGTTGATGTCAGAACCCACAACGACACTGTAGGAACAAAACTCGATAACGTAGCTCAGTTCAATCTTGTCACAGACAAGAACAGAGTCATCTTCCGTGACGTTAAGCCAGGCACAAAGGTAAACATTAGACGTACCGGCACACCTGTAACAGTACAGATTATTGAAAGTGAATGTATCCTTCCAACTGAAGAAAAGTTTGACTCAGGTGTTCACGGAGCAGTATTCCTCGACCTCCTTGCGACTTCACCTCTAAGTACCTCAATTGACTCTTCCACCGGTGCAGCCTGGAGTTATGACGATACCCTGCACGTAACTCCGAAGATTAAAGACACTCCTGAGTGTCATGAATGGCTTGAGAATGAAGTAAGCAAGATGAATGCAAACGTATCAGGATCCTTCGGTACCAACATCAAATACGACACTCTCAATGCTATTCCGGTAGATCCGAATGCAGTTAAGCACAAACCTGGTTACGAAAAACAGTTCGCAAACGACAAAGAAATTAGCAATAACGACCAACAATCCGTAACCAAACAGCAGTAATTCGCTGTATTTCCCGTGCGCATATACTGTTTTATCTAATGGCTGAAGAACAGTTATGCGCACGCTAAACACTAAAAACAGAACAGTGCCCTTTTTTCATTTTAAGAATATTGGCCCTGCCTTTTATGGAAAATGAATGATAGATTAAAACCTATAATCAGCTCATAGAAAATACTTGATGAACGAGAACGGAACAAGCTTTATAAATATTTTAAATCCTAGGCTACTAACTACGCTCGTATTGGCAATCGTCCTTGTACTGTCGTCTCCGACTGCAAATGCAAAATCCTATGACGAACTGTCACCGGAATTCAGACAGAAATGGGAAGCACTGCTCCATTATGGAAATGAAAGAAGTTCCATTTCTGCAGACAGCCTCTTTTTTTTGAGCAACATCGGTTCCGAATCCCCTGCTGCAGAGCTTTTTGAAACCATTAATTTTTTTGAAAATAATTCTGACGGCAGATGCCGCTATCCTGCCAGATATTACCTTATATACGGCCAAATCCCAGATGAAACAGGATGCCCTGATTTCTCCGATTACAGAAAATACGTGTCCGTACAGGAAGTCTCAGTTGTCTTTGCATCAGAGGATGAAACCTCTCCAGTTTCTTCGATGGGACACTTATTTTTAATGGTAGGAGGAACCAATCAGCTTGGACTTTATAAGAAGCACAGCTTCGGATTTGTGGCTGATGCTGGTAATTCCACTTCTCTGCTCTGGAGCTTTCTTACAGATTCCATTGATGGCATACACATGCTAAGCCCATACCACAATACAATTCATCAATATGTATCGGAGGAGCACAGAACTCTGTGGGAGTATTACCTTGATCTCACTGATGACGAAAAATTTCTGCTTTATCTTCACCTTTTTGAACTCAAATCTCATTCAATGAAATACTCTTTCTTCACCCATAACTGTGCTGTGGGTCTGGAAAGAGTTCTTTCCGTTGCAAATAAAAATCTGGACATGTCTCATGGAAAAGAAACAGTAACAACTCCGGTACAGTACGTAAAGGACATTAATACCCTTGATCTGGTGAATGGCGTTACAATCAGGCCATCCCCAACTGATAAATATTTCATTCAGAATTCCCTGCCATTAAACCCACTTGATTCGCCTAAAACTTCACGAATTTCACTTGGGTACGCTTATAACTCAGGCTCTTTTAACAAACGAGTTACAGTCAATGAACATAACAATGATCGTAACGGAACAAACGGTAATACTGCCGACCGACACGATAAACATTACGAAAGAAATGAAATTGAAATTGAATTTCTGCCTCTCTACAGTGACATTTATGAAGACACCTTCTATACATCTAAGCTAAATCATACCCAGTTTTTTAAAATCACCGGTGTACTGGGAAATGATTATGTGGCTATCAGAGAACTGCAGGCTGTTGATATCAGATCTCTTCCGAACATTATGATTGAAGAATACAAGGTTAATTTCGGGATGGCGTTTCATGACGACGTCCAAACCACTCATACTGCTCTGTATCCAGATCTGTATGTTGGTAGCGGTATCTCACTTGGTTCCGGTCTTTTGGTTCCATTTGCTGAATCCAATATAGGCGTACATATTCCCCATGAGGGACTTAACACCTATTGGCTTTTCAGAACCGGATTCTTCATTAAAAATCAGAACTTAGGCAGGCTAGCCGTATCATTCGATGCGGTATTAAGCCAAAAAGATGATTATCGTGGCTATAACTCAAAAGTTAAAGCGAGCTACTCCAAATCAATCTTTGAAAATATCTGGATATCCGCAGAATATGAAGATTTTTTTAACAGAAGAGATAAAGAAAGTCAGAGATTTTTGGTAAATCTTGGGTATAGGTTTTAATACCTAATCTTAAATCTAATCAGGAACAAACTCGTCTGACAATCTCGCTCGTAATTCTATAAACAATACAGCTTTCTTTGCATGTCTACTTCTCTTTGAAATAGGCTCAACCAAACAAACTTTCGCACTTTCAAAAACTAGTCTTCCTTCATCGTATAGCGGTGCCATTGCGTTACATAACTCTTCGGCCCCCTAAATCTCTATCCTTGCAGGTCAATATAATAAAATTATTACTATTAAATTGATTGGACTTGTCACGCATAATACGCACTTCATCCCCGAGTTTAATCATTTCAATTTGTTCTGTGCGACCTCCGTATCTAGTTCCTTTAGATTCAAAATTCAAAACGAGCTCATAGGCAATACAGATCTGTTACTCATCATCGTATCAAATCATATATTTCAACTGACAGAAATAAATCCTATATAGGAACTTTACCACTAAAAACTAACGTGATTATATTCCAAAAGATCCTTTCGACTGACGAAGTCATTTTTTTCTGCCGTCAGCCAAAAGTTCCGGACAATGATTTTCAGTTGTGCAGTCCGGTTTAGCCGGTCTTCTTTTTCTTCTCCCTGTAGCGCCACTGCAGAAGCAGAACCTTCTTCCCTGATGCTATTTCAGGCAACCACCTGTCAAGCTTTCTGGCAAGAATGTCCATATACTCCCTTTCAGGCTCTGCCAGAGTCAGAATTGTCATGATGGCAAGGTACATCAGCTCAATTCTCGGCTTTGATCTGATTCTGAGGACAATTCCTTCAATACCGTTATTAAGCTCACTGACGTCAAGTACCCTGAACTTTACTGCATATGATTTGTTTTTAATCTCCCTAACAGGATCCAAGCTGCCTCCCGGACAGTACAGAGTATTACGCTTATCCGGGTTCCGGTCATTTTCGCTATCCGTATTATCGTTCCGTTTCGACACCGGAATCGCAGCCGGAACAGGTGTATTAGAGGCCGTATCAACCACACCATCCTCTTCATCCCGCATGAGCTCATGCTTTTTCACCTTTCTCTTCACCACCTCCAGGTTATCGGCGGCTCTTAAGAGATGAGTCAGAGTGGTTCTGCCGTTAAAAAGGAGCTCCGTTTCCGAGAATACGCAGAGGACCATGGCTGCCACGTACAGGGATAGATCGCACAGGTGTCTGAATCTGTGTTCCTGTCTCTGAGTAAGTTTTTTCAGGTTGGTAATTTTCTTTTTTCCGTCTTCGGCAAAAACATCCCGGCTCCCGGGAATACGCATGAAGGCATTGAATTTGCTTTCGTCAAGTAAAAGCCCGAGATTGGTTCTCAAACATCTGGCCTTGTTTCTGAGATCCCCTCCCAGGGAATTAATGAGCATGTATATGCAGCAGAGAATCGGAAATCCCTTAGCGGATATGTTACCGGCCATTTCATAGGCGGCCCCGTCATACTTACGCCCGCTGATTTCCGCATTAACAAGCTCATCAAACAGCCTTAACCGCTTAAGATTCTCCGGACAGACCGCCCCGAGCTTCATGAATCCCGTTTCCGCAGTGATGTCACTTTCCAGAAGTCCCATGAAAGCCCAGCTCTCTGTTCCCTTACTGCATTCCGTCCTGCGGGATACGGTTTCCCTTTTGTTTTTGATCCTGGCACCGGCCCCGATTCCCTGCTCCCCGTAACGCTTAACCTCCGCATCAACTCCCGTAATGTATTCCTCAAGACTGCAGCCTCTGTCTGCTGCGACATTCATTACCGCAAACATTATTCTTGCAAGAACAATATCCGTGATGTAACCGTTGATGAATTCAGCCTCATCATTCTGAGCAAGATGTTTTGGAGGCATGGCCTCAGCCATGAACACATTGCGGTACAGTCTGTCGAGAAGCATTCTGTATGAGGCATAACCTGACGGCAGGGAGCCGTCGGCAGACGGCTCTCTGTCAGTCTCAGATGATGCTTCTGCAGAGGGATTAGATTCTTTCTCCAGCCCAGCAGTAATGAATTCATCCAGCTTTATCGGGAAATACGGATCTGCGCTGTCAGCTATGAAACAATCGGCTCCTCCGTTCCGCCCGGAGCCACCGGAGGTCATGAATCTCAAACCTCCGTACACGGCATCGGTAAGGCCGTCAGCTTCAAGACAGTCCCTGATGATATCGGGCACCTCTTTTCCGAGCCACCGTATGAGATTGGGAAATCTCCTTCTTTCCGTACATGAAGATCTGCCGATAACGGAGCTCAGTGCCTCCCTGAGGGCCGTGCATCCGGCATCCTGGGATTCGTCACTCACTCCGCGGATAAGATGGCGGTGCGATTTTCCTCCGCTCCACAGGTTTTCACCTGATGGGCCGTACCTGCCCTTAGCCCCGAATACTGATGCAAGAGTATCAGCTCTTTCGGCAACGTCAAACAGCTCAAAAACCTCCCGGCTTTTTAAGCTCGATACATCAGTATTACCGTCCGTTGAAAACATACCGGCATCAGCCAATCCCCCAAGGGAATCGGTTCGGGATGCACCGTATCCCGAAAATTCCCTTAGCGGATTGAGCTCAGTGTATCCGTCATCGGTGAGCACCGTACCCGGTTCTGCAAAGGTTCCGTTTCCGGATGGTTCCGTACCAAGACCGTACGGATTTAACATGTAGTCTTTCATTTCGGTTGTCCTGTAATTAAAAGCTTCACATTTACTGACGGTCCCCTTTGCATAAACAGCGTCAGATTCTTTTTCTTCCGTTACATCAGTACCCTTAAACTCCTCATCGGTGTCCGATGTAATCCCGTCCGTTCCGTTAAAGGCATTTCCTTCACTGAACCTGCGTTTTCCCCTTATAAGGTTATCCATCTCCGTCAGGAGACTTTCCTTGGCGGCCAGGAACATGAATCCCGGTTCATCAATAAGTCTCACTGAGAGATCAGATACCTCTCCGTAGTTGACATCGAGAGTATCCCGTGAAAATTCCTCCGGAATAACCCTTCTGATGACATCCTCATGTATTCCGTAAACACGAATATCCTCATTACCGCCGAATCCTTCAGCCCCGTATACTATTTCATCCCTGATTTCATGAATGCATAAACTCCTGCAGTAACCTGATTCTTTCATTCCGTCTTAATCCTGAAATGGCAAAGTAAAACAGTAAAAGTTTATTTTTCAAAATTTCCGTAATTGATATGTTTTGGTCATTGCTTTCAGGTCTGCAGGCCCGGGGTTCCCCCGGTCTGCCTTTAAACCGCCGTGCAATGATGCGGTCACCGTTATTAATTATTATTTGTGACCGGTTCATGCGTCCGAAGTAATGTCTGCGATTCCCGTGAATGTGGCTCCAACACCGATTTTCCCGGGAAAAATGTCGTTCCGCACCGTTTGCCGGCATCATGCTTCACCGATGCTTTCCGGTAAACAATGTGACTTACCGCACATAAATTTACAAAAAGGTAACAACTCTTTCAAGTCGTTTTTATTCATGATTTTTAATGTGGTTAGATGTTTTTCATAGTAATATCGATAATTTTCAAAAATATTAGTGCCATTTCTGATAATTTTCGAATAAATATCCCTTTAAGACGTGGCGGATACTTATTTCACGGTAATATTTTTCATATTCATCTGAAGATTTATTAATCAATATATCGATTATATCCATAACAGCTGTTTTATATACTTGATTATTTTAACACTATTTGGATAATTTTTAACCACTTAATATTAAACTCGAGATTCCCACTTGTTTTAAAGTGAAAATAACAACATAACCCATATCCTAGGCGGTTTGGGTGTTTTTTAAAAACATGTATTGATTTTTGGAT
>CACWVT010000015.1:60892-61465 GCA_902764345.1 uncultured Ruminobacter sp. | reverse complement strand
AACTGGGGATTGGCGGAATACAAAAAGGAATTGGAAAAGTATAAAGAGGCAATGTCTTTATACAGAAAAGAACTGGGACGGTATGAAGAAGCTCCTCTGCAGTTCAGTCAGGTTCCGGAAAAACCCCGGCTTCCGTCAGTACTTGATTTAAAGAAACGCTTCAACAGCATCAAGGCGAAGGATTTTCCATACATGTACGAGGTCACCAAATATGCCTCGCAACAGCCGTTCATATTTCTCGGAAAGGCGCTGAACAGATATTATGACGCGAAGAAAAAGAAAATCGGCAAAGTAGGTTTTCCCGTGTTCAAGAAAAGATCGGAAACTTCCGGTTCATTCTATCTGGGAGGAGATCAGGTAGAACTGCAAAGATTCAAAACCTGTTCCGGTGCTGAGAAAAAATCAGGAAAGCTCTTTTTGAGAATACCAAACTTCGGTTGGGTAAAGCTCACGGAAGAACTGCGTTTTTCAGGGCATGTTAACAATGTAACCATCAGTCAGGACGGAGATGAATTCTTTGCAAGCTTCAGCATCAGTGTTCAGGAAGAATCAATTGAAAAGAAACCTGCTCCT
>CACWVT010000015.1:0-60853 GCA_902764345.1 uncultured Ruminobacter sp. | reverse complement strand
GTTAAAAAAGAATATAAATAAAATAAAGGCTTTACAGAGAAAACTATCAAGAAAGCAGCATCCGAAAACCAAGGATGATCAGACGAAGTTTTCAAAAAGCTACATGAGACTTTTAAGGAAGATAAAAAAACTTCATACAAAGATAAGTCATTTAAGGAAAGACTTTATTAACAAAGCGGCATCAGTTATTGCGAGAAACTACAGGTATGTTGCTTTGGAGAATTTGAGTGTGACAGGAATGATGTCCAATCACAGACTTGCACGTTCTCTGGCAGATGTAAGCTTCGTATTGAGGCAGACAGATTTTATCCGAGCTCAAAGACGTGCTGTAAATGCGGGGCGGTAAAGAAAGAATTAAAACTTTCAGACCGAATTTACAGATGTGACAGCTGCGGAAATGAAATTGACAGAGATGAACAGGCTTCAATAAATCTGTTAAATTTGATTAAAAAAAGCGGTGTAGCTAACGCCGTTAGGAGTCCGGAGCTGAGATCAATACTGGCTGACTTAAATAAGAATCAGCTGGAAAATCTGGCGATGAAGGCTTAATTTGGTAAAAAATTTATTTTATAGGTTTTTATAGATCCAAAATAGCGGAATGCCGCAGATCTCCTTGACGAACACGACGGAGAAAAATTCCTTCCGATATACAGATGGAATTACGGCTACGTTAAAACACAGCTCGGACGACTGACCAAAAACTTTTCCATGCCGAGAATCGAACTGGTAAAGAAGATGCTTCTTGCCATGGTGTTTCTGAATGAACTGAAAATGTTCATTCTGTTTCTGATTGCTTTTTCGTTCGGCTCATGGATTTACAGCCTGTACAAGCATCTGGACTTCAGTCTGTTCACCGCTCTCACCAGTGCCCTGGGGGCCTGGTGTCTCTGGATAATAATTAGTGCAGACGAAGCGAGAAATAAAAAATAACGGAGAGCCGCTTACCGGACACTCCCCGTCACATTACGTCACTACAACAAAAACCTGCGATTCACACTCGGAACCGGACATCATTCGGAGGCATCTGCCGCCTCAGGCTGACCTTCAGATTCTCCGGCAGTTTTCTTTTTCGCAGTCTTTTTACGCGAACTGATCCTGCCGAGAATTTCCATAATCTCCTCACTGTGACGGGCAATCTGGAAGGAGATCTCATCCTTGATGTTTTCCTTTACACCGTCGAGCTCTTTGATACTGCTGAAAAGGTCAAAAATACCGTCAGCCGCATCAAGCATGCGATCATATTTGCGAGCTTCCTCTATGTCCTGAAATCTGGCCACTTCCTTACCTTCTTCGTCTTTCAAAATATATTCAACTTCTATCGTTCTTTTCATGATTTACTGCTTTCCAATTGTTTTCTGCCAACGGACTGAATCAGACCTGACAAGGAATGCTGAAGCGTAACTGCAAAAAATACGGCCTCATGCATATATTCATTATACATGAGGCCATATCAGCTGAACAATAATTTATTTATTATTGCTTATATTTTTTATTTTATTTAATTCACGGGTTCGAAAAACTGTGAATTCTGCGCCCTAGAAACTCCGATGAGATCAGTTTCTGAACTTAACGGCGGTTCCGTAAGCCACGATTTCGGCGGCTCCCTGTGTCACTGCGGAGGTGGTATAACGCACGTTAACAACCGCATCCGCATGCATGGCCTGAGCCTCTGCAACCATACGCTTTGTTGCAAGAGCCCTGGCATCGTTCATCATTTCGGTATAAGCCGAAAGTTCGCCGCCGACAAGATTCTTAAGTCCCTGCAGAATGTCATGTCCGACATGCTTAGCCTGAATGGTACTGCCCTTGACGATGCCCAGCATCTCAAGTTCCTTTCCGGTAATGTAATCAGTATTTACTAAGATCATCCTCTTCTCCACTCTCAATCTCACGAATTCTCTGCATGCAGACGTATATCATGGCTGCGGCAAATCCAAGCGGAACAACTCCGAGAAGAATAACCCACGGAATTTCCCGCACCTCAAAAATAATAACACCGAAATAAACCATGAAATATAGTACGGTAATTACGGTTATTACAATCGGGGCAATCAATTTTTTCACGTGAATGCTGTGACTGTTCTTCATCAGACCTTTTCTCCGTTATCATTGCTGTTTTCGCAGACCGGACGGCGACGCGCCGACCGTAATGTGATTCTATCATCTCTTTCTGTTTTCATCCGCTTTGATTTTTCCAAGTTTGGCATTCATATCATTTTCTTAAGTTTATAAATGAGAAGATCATTCTCCGACATGGTAAAATCCGTCCGACAATACGTGATCCCTATCAAATAAATCCCAATAAACGAACATAAATGATATAATTCCGCCATAGCAAATAACCTCGCCCCGGTCCGGGAAACACTGCAGCCGACAGATGACGGACAGTCTGCCACCGGATAGCATCACAGTGACTCATCATGCCTAAATTCATTAAAGAATATAAAGAAAATCTAATCCTTCTGCTGGCTCATTTCTCTGCCGACCTGTGTCAGGGTTCGGTAAGTGCCGCACTTACGGTAATGCTTGAACAGGGAGTTCTGCACAACAAGCAGGAAATGTCATATCTTGTTCTTGCATCAACACTGGTATCATCACTCATTCAGCCGTTGGTAGGCTACCTAAGCGACAGAAAGCCGCGTCCCTACCTCATGAGCCTCGGGATCATCGTTGCGGCTCTCGGTCTGATGTTCATCGGCCTTATTACCGATTTCTCACTTCTGTTCATTCTGCTCACCACCTCCGGCATCGGTGTGGCAATATTCCACCCGCAGGCAGGCAAGATAGCCAACAGCGTGTCCACCACGCATAAGGGACGCGGCATGAGCATCTTTTCCGTAGGCGGAAATCTGGGCTTTACCGCAGGACCGTGTCTCATATCCGGTGCCACACTGCTGTGGGGGCTTCCGGGGATCATGGTTATTGCAATTCCCTCCTTTATCATGTCTTCATGGCTTCTTTACAGAAACTCCAAATACGTGGAATACACCAGAAAAGAGGAAAAAAGACAGATTCTCAACGCCTCCGTTGAAAAAGAGGACTATAAGGGTTTTGCCATACTGACGGTAATGATCTTTTTCAGGTCAATGGTGCTTTTCGGGCTGACAACCTTTATTCCGACCTACTTCATGGACATGTTCCACATGAATTCCCAGTCAGCGAACCTCAATCTGAGTCTCATTGCGGTATGCTCCGCCCTTGCAAGTCTTACCGGTGGTTTTCTGGCTGACCGCATAGGCTTCAAGAAGGTGCTGTTTTACAGTGCGGCAGCCGCAGTACCGTTCCTTGTATTGTTTACCAGGGCATCTTCCGGCCTTGTTGCCTCCCTGCTGCTTATTCCGGTAGCCTTCTGCATTTACGGTACGTTAAGCGTATCCATGGTGCTCGGTCAGAAGTTCCTCTGCCGTCACGTGGGGTTCGCCTCAGGAATAACCATCGGACTCGGCATCAGCTTCGGAGGTCTTACCTCACCAATACTCGGGTATATTGCCGACCATTACGGCACCCAGTACACCATGTATGCCATCACCGGCGTGGCCGTGGTGGCAGCTGTTCTGGCATTCCTTGTTCCGGACATTGACCTTATCAGGGCAAAGCTCAGAAAGGAACAGGAAGCATTAAGTACCTCAGCAGAAAACAGGTAACGGAGGCAGGTCATGACGGACAGAGATTCAGAAAGTTTTGTCTCCCCGGAGCTTAAACAGGTTGCTGCTCCGGCAGCTTCGGCCGGCTCGGAGCCTGAAAGAGTTGAACTTCCGCTCTCAGCCGAAAAGGTTGCGGCCGGATTTCCGCTGCCAAACGGCGGCTATGTGGAAAGTTCACTGGATCTGAACGAATTCTGTATCAGACACCCCTCTTCAAGCTATATCTTTCAGGTTGAGGGAGAATCACTTATCGACGCCGGAATTCAGCCAGGAGACTACCTTATAGTTGATCGTTCACTTCCTCCGAGAAACGGAGATCTGGTCATTGCCTCCATTCACGGAGAATTCACCGCCAAATTTTTCAGAAATCATCCGGTACCGCAGCTGATTCCGGCCAATCCGCATTTCAGCCCCATTATCATCACGCCGGAGCTCGAATGTGAAATAACCGGAGTGGTCGTAACATCTTTTAGAAAATACCGCAGCTGACGTCAAAAGTCCGACATTGTCATGTTTTTACGCATCCTGTTTGCATACAATACACAACACGTACGTCCTTTTCATACCTAACTGCGTATTATGTACCGCATCAGCAGGGACATGGCGGAAAAACTTACGATACTTAAGGATAGAACAATGAGCTCAAACAGGTGTTGCGATTATACGGATGAAGCACTCCGTACGGCCGCTAAGTGTAGATTTAAACGTAAACGTAAAGATAGAAGCAAATACATGGTAACGTGTCCCAACTGCGGCAAATCCGCTCCGGGACCTGCTGTCGGATCAAGTTACATTCCTAATGGCTGCACGTCTGATTATTTCGGTATCGGAGATTTCACCCAGGATCCCGGAGCCGCGCTTCGGGTCTGCCGGGGATGCGGTCAGGTATACAGAGATCCCCGCTACAGAGAGGTTGCCATGACGGGGCATCCGCAGGAACCGGACAAAAAAGGTCCGCTTATCGCCATCGGAATAATTCTGACCCTATGCTTCTTCATGTGTATCTACTACGCAAACAGTCAGAAATGCCTGTTTGACGCTCTAAAATCCGATGGCATGTGCAGAACCACATCCACCGTCACGCTGTGCTTTTTCCTTGGATTGGTCACATATGCAGTCTGCTTATTTGCATACATTCGGTTAACAGCCAAAAAAAGAGAAAAGGAAGTGGGTCTTTCCGCAGAAAGACTGCAGAATCCGGAATACCTGAAGGCCATGGATATGGTACAGATAAAACTTCCTAAAAAATACAGCAGAATTATCCGTCCGCGTAATGCAATCCTTGAGGCTACAACTCCAAAGGATGAGGTTTTTCTCATGAAAAACGGCTGCTGCGATTACTGCGGTTATGTCATGAAAACATCAACTTCACTTCCTGGCATCGGTGCTTCGATTTCAGAATGTCCGCAGTGTCATTCTTCGGTATATGACAAAGACGTAATTGAGCTTGGCGGCATAAGCAAGGAGCGGCGCAGAACCATCTATGACAGAACACGAAGCAGGATTATGAGAAGTCTTACCAACTGTGCTCTGACAGCGGCAGTCAGCCTTGCCGTGCTCATTTTTATGCTTATCGTCATTAAATCAAATTTTGACCGGATGTTTTACGGTCCATTTGCCCCCGGTTTTGAGGGACGTCTGTTTTTCAACAAATTCTTCTTTCTGGAACTTATGGCATGCGCCCTGTCACTGATGGCACTCTACGTTTCGGTAAAAGCATCAGCCGTCAGAATAAAGCTTCTCGGAAAGGACTATAAATCAGCCTTAGATGATTCAATACGCCGCATGAAAAGCTCCGCCTATGCTGAAAAATACGCTTCAGCCTCAAACAGGAATGAAATCTATGATGATATGGATGCGACCTATTACGGATACAGTTCAGAAAATCTGTACGAAGAGAATGAAAAGCCTTTAAATTCCGATGATAACGAAAAAGGAGAGAAGGAATAAACACAGCTTTTCCGGAGACTGATGCAAAGCTTACGGACAAATCAACTGTAATACTCTGTCACTGTGGATCTGATTCATGAACAGGAAAACCGCAGGATAAAGGTTTTATCGGTCTCAAAACGCAGATCAATCACGGCTTTACATAAAAACAGGCTTATGACTCAAGGTCATAAGCCTGTTTTATTATTCCTTCACCAAAAGTCAAAAAACTTACGCCGCCATCAGATACCGGTAATGACCGAGCTTCGCGTATCCCTGAATACCGGCTCTAGTCCGCTCATTCTGAGAGCGTCGGTAACTTCACTGACGGAACGGTCATCACTTATGATGAACTGAGGCAGATCATGCCTGTCGACGGCATAACCCCCCGGCTGAGTGCTGGACGCGGCACTTATTGAGGTAATGGCAATCGGAGTTATTACGTCCCTGAATCGAGGATTCTCACGGGTGGAAATGGATATTTCCAGCATGTTGTCGAACAGCCTCCAGGCACAGATTGTCTGTATCAGATCCCTGTCACCTATCGGATATTCCGGTTCAAATCCTCCTGCCGCCGGTCTCAGTCTAGGAAAGGACAGACTCATCCTGGTCTGCCAGTAGTGCTTTCTCATGTACATGAGATGCATGGCCAGCGCCACAGTATCCGCACGCCAGTCATAGAGTCCCAGTAGAGCTCCTATGCCTACCTTGTCCATTCCGGCGTCACCCAGACGCTCAGGAGTTTCCATGCGGTAGCGCATGTCCTTCTTTTTTCCGCGCAGATGATTTCTGTCATAGCATTCCGGATCATATGTTTCCTGATAGACCATCACCGCATCCACGCCCAACTGTTTAAGTTCGGCATACTCATGAGTATCAAGAGGCTGTACCTCCATCATCATGTATGAGGCATACTCACCGACAACAGGCACCATTTCCCTAAAATAGTCGATGCCGCACCTCTGGGCGTTCTCACCGGAAACGATCAGAATGTTCTCATATCCCATCTTTCTGATAGCCTCGCACTCCAGTCTGGTTTCCTCGGCATTGAGAATTCGGCGCTTAAATTTGTTGTTGATGGCAAAACCGCAGTAGCGGCACTGATTGGAACAGGAATTTGTCAGATAAAGCGGCACATACATGTTCACCGTATTACCGAAACGGCGGCGTGTGTACTTTCTGGCAAGTTCTGCCATTTCTGAAATGTACGGTGCGGCCTTTGGGGAAATAAGAGCCATGAAATCCCCCAGATCAAGCTGTTCGTCATTCCGGCTCTTGGCAAGTGCGACATCAACTTCCCTTTCAGTTTTGGCAAGGACTTCGGCTGAGAGATCACTTAATTTATATCTGCCGATTTCATCAAAGAAACTCATGACCGACTCCCTTAATCACAATCCTTGAGAAACGCCTCTAACGGACTGGTTGCATGAGCCGTCTCGGAAACCGGACCGAGACCTGCAAGACGGGCCGCCCTGCCTGCCTTCACAGCCATGGCAAAGGCCTCAGCCATGACTACCGGATCACGTGCCACGCTGATGGCAGTGTTTACCAGCACGGCATCAGCACCGATTTCCATGGCCAGAGCAGCATCCGAAGGACGGCCGATACCGGCATCAACAACAACGGGAACCGTCTTCTGGGCTATGATAACCTTAAGCATGGACATGGTGGTAAGCCCCTGATTGCTGCCGATTAAAGCCCCCAAAGGCATCACCGCGGCAGCTCCGGCATCCGCAAGCTTAAGACAGAGCACGGGATCTGCACTGCAGTAAGGAAGAACCGTAAAGCCCTGCTTAACCAGAATTCTGGTAGCCTCGAGGGTTTCCACGGGATCCGGCAGCAGATAGCGCTGATCCGGATGAACCTCAACCTTGATAAAATCGGTACCCAGGGCATCTCTTGCAAGATTGGCGGCAAAGACGGCCTCCTTTGCATTACGGGCCCCGGAGGTGTTTGGCAGAAGATTAACTCCCGGAATCTTTTTCAGGGCAGGAAGAATGGCATCCGTCCCGTTTTTAAAGTCACATCTTTTAACAGCCATGGTCACAAGCTCGGAACCTGAAGCAATAACGGCTCTGCTTAACAGATCCGCTGAGGCGAACTTGCCGGTTCCAGTAAAGAGTCTTGAGGAAAAAACCTTTCCTCCGATTACTAATTCATCATTCATTTTTATTATCCAGTCTGTTTTCCGGAATCCCAGAGCCCCGAACGGCAGTCCGGGGACTCCAAATACGTATGTTTTTCTGGCAACTCTGACACCAGTGCCCGCAAAAAATGCAGTGACGAAATCAAACGTTCAGCTGCATTCTGCCGAACCGTTTCCTAACCGCCCTGCATGAAGGCGAAGACGGTAACGTAATCATTTTCCTTAAGGATATATGACCCGTAGGTTCCGCGCGGCACGATGGAATCATTTACGGCTACGGAATAATAGTCAGGAAGCCCCGAAAGTCCGGAGAGAAGTTCTTCGAGAGTGGAAGCTTGTGTTTCCAGCTCTTCATCATTTACAAAAATTTTCATGAGTGTCACCTACTTTCAGCTATTTTCCTTTTTTGCTTCTTCCGCCTGAGATACCGCACGTCCCTTTTCGGATGAAGTGTTACGTGATTTACGGACAGGAGAGGTTTTCGCGGCGGTCCTTACCTTTTTGCCGTTTTCAGCCTTATTTTTGGCAGATGAAGCCTTTCCGACTGCAGAAGCCTTTTTTCCCTCCGGAGATTCGGGAAGCTCCGGATCAGCGGTTCCTGCGCCCACGGCATCAAGCCATTCCTTTATTGCCTGAACAGGCTTCTCAGCCTTTGTGATTGCGGTAATCACGGCAACTGAACCGACACCTGATGCCTGTACATCCTTAAGATTGTGAAGCTTTATTCCGCCTATCGCAACCGTCGGATACACACCGTCAACAAGCTTCACATAGTCCGCAAGCCTCTCCGGGCCCTGAGGCCTGGAAGCCATAACCTTGGAGCCGGTCGGATAGATATGGCCGAGTGCTATATAGCTCGGTTTGAGCAGACAGGCTCTGGCGATTTCCGCATATCCGTGTGTTGACACGCCGAGTCTTAACCCGGCCTCCCTAATCGGATTGAGTTTGGCGTCTATGAGATCCTCCTGTCCGAGGTGGACGCCATAGGCACCGTGCTTTACGGCAAGCTCGTAATAGTCATCGATAAAGAGTCTTACTCCGTATCTGCGACTGAGTTCAACGCTCTTAATAATTTCCTGCTCCAGCTTTTCCGGACTCTCAGGATTCTTTATGCGCAGCTGCATTGTTCTGACACCGTTCTCGCAGAGAGTTTTGATCCATTCGGAGCTGTCCACGACAGGATAGAGCCCCAGACTGTGAGAACAGGAAGCAAAGCCCGCATTCTTTTCCGGACTGCAGACAAGCTCGAGCTCGTCAACTGTTCTGGCCATAACCGGGAAATACCTGAGCATGTCGGCATTGTTTATGAATCCGTGCTTAAAAAGACGGCTTCCGGCCCCCACGTCAACCGAATTTTCAATTCCCCTTGTCATGTAGGCCTTGGCAAAGGCAATGGCGTCAACCGCCGTATGTCCCTTAGCCATCATGGAAGCTATGGCACTGGCCATGATGCATCCTGTTCCGTGAACCCCGACACCGTCAGAAACGGAGGCGGTTTTGCGGCAGCAGAAATAGCAGGTATCGTCATTTTCTCCCGTTACCGTAACGTCATACACGTATTCCGTAAGCCTGCGGTATTCGGATAAATCACCGGAATCCTCCCTGCCGTGATGCGCTTTGCCGGATTTTACGACACTCTTCACCAGATCAGAGAGATGCCCGCCCTTCAGATAAACAGTCCCTGCCCCCATCTTCTTAAAGTATTTTGCAAGACCGGTAAGTCCGTCAATGCAGTTGGCAAGACTTGAGAAATCAGGTTTGAAACCCTCGCAGAGAGCCATGGCCTCATCCAGATTCGGAGTAAACACGTCAACAAGCGGCAGCAGAATGTGAAGCCACAGGGAATAATTAACCTCGGAAAGTTCCCCACCGGTGCCGGCCACGGCAACAGGATCCCAGACAACCACAAGATCCGGATTAAGCTTTTTTCTCTCCCTGAGAAAAGTCACGGTTGTACGCAGAAGCTTCTCGTTCGGAATGAGTCCGAGTTTGATAACCTTGATATCAGGCATTGATCCTGAGGTCAGTGCCTCCAGCTCCTTCGTAAAAATTTTGTTCTTCACGGGCTTTACCGCCAGAACCCTGCTGAGGTTCTGAGCGGTTACGGCGGTCACCGCCGCAACCCCGTATACGCCGAAGCAGCTCATGGTGGCCAGATCGGCCGTGGTACCCGCCCCGTTAGAGCTGTCGGTGGCGGCAATTGTCAGTACGGTATCAGTCATATTTTCACCGTTATCATTCAATACAAACTACCTGTTAATCCGCAAGTTCCTTGATTTCCCTGCTGATGCGCATTGAACAGAACTTAGGTCCGCACATTGAGCAGAATTCAGAAACCTTGTGGCAGTCCTGAGGCAGGTCCTCGTCATGGAAGCGCTTTGCCAGTTCAGGATTGATGCTGAGGGCAAACTGATCATCCCATCTGAATTCAAAGCGTGCTTTGCTCATGGCGTAGTCCCAGGCGGTACTGCCCGGATGCCCCTTGGCAAGATCCGCAGCATGAGCCGCGATACGGTAAGCCATAAGCCCCTCACGCACGTCATCCTTCTTCGGAAGACCGAGATGCTCCTTCGGAGTAACGTAGCAGAGCATGGAGGTGCCGAACCAGCCGATCATGGCCGCACCGATGCCGGAAGTAAAGTGATCATAGCCTGGGGCCACGTCGGTAACCACCGGTCCCAGGGTATAGAAAGGAGCCTCGTGACAGTAGTCAAGTTCAAGCTCCATGTTTTCCCTGATGCGGTTCATAGGCACATGCCCCGGGCCCTCTATAAGAACCTGAACATTCTTGGCCCATGCTCTTTCGGCAAGCTCACCGAGCACCTTAAGTTCCGAGATCTGAGCCTCATCATTGGCATCATGAATGGATCCCGGTCTCAGGCCGTCTCCAAGGGAAATGGCAATATCGTATTTTGCGCAGATGTCGCATATTTCATCAAAATGCTCGTAGAGGAAATTCTGCTTCTTGTGGAACATGCACCACTTGGCCATGATGGAACCGCCGCGGGAAACCACACCGGTAAGTCTTCTGGCTGCCATCGGGATGAATTCCCTGAGAAGTCCCGCATGAATGGTGTAATAATCCACGCCCTGAAGAGCCTGCTCGATCAGAGTTTCCCTAAACACCTCAAAAGTAAGGTTCTCGGCGATGCCGTTAACCTTTTCAAGAGCCTGATAAAGAGGAACCGTGCCAATCGGTACCGGAGAATTTCTGATGATCTGTTCCCTGGTTTCATGAATATCCCTGCCGGTACTGAGATCCATTACGGTATCAGCACCGTAAATGGTACTGAACACCATCTTCTCAACCTCTTCGGCAATTGACGAGGTAATGGCGCTGTTACCGATGTTCGAATTGATTTTAACCTTGAATTTGCGACCGATAATCATCGGCTCAACTTCCGGATGATTGATGTTTGCAGGAATTACCGCACGGCCGGCAGCAACCTCCTCACGCACCATTTCAGGAGTGAAGTATTCAGCAGGAGCCCCGATGTTTTCACGGGCAGCCACATATCTCATCTCGTCGGTAATGATTCCCCTGCGGGCCAGGGCCAGCTGGGTAAGGCATTCAGTGCTCTCGCGGGTAATCTTGGATGAGGATATTCCGCACTTTGGAGATGCTTCCTCAAGCACCTTAAGATCGGTACGGTTTTTAAGCCACTTTTCCCTAACGGTCGCCACGCCGCGGGATACGTCAATCTCCGCTGACGGATCACCGTAAACACCGGCGGTATCGTAGAGATCAACACTTTCTCCGTTGGTAAGACTTACCGTTCTTGAAGGTACGCTGTAGTCCGTGCCGGGCACGGCGATATATCTGCGTGAAGAACGGGGATAGGCATGTCCCTGCAGTTTTTTCAGATTTTCCTGTGAGGCTTTTTCTCTGGCTGAAAATGTTTCTTTGACTGATTTTGCTGAAATTGACATAAGACTGTTCCGGTCAAAAATTATAAAAAACACCCGAACCGGAATAATCCTAAAGACAATATTGATCCTGAAATACGGATACTCAGAGAGTATGACTGTTCCCTTCGCGGGCATTATCCCGGGCAGGTTATACGGATTTCAATAAATGATCTCAGCCGAAAAGGCACTCCGACAGGTAATTAAACTCTGATTAGTTTACTATCTTTTTCATAAAATTCAAATTTTTATGACTGAATCGAGGATCGGCAGTACTGCTGAGAAAGAAAACAAAAGGAAGGGGCACAGGACATCACTGCCACAGCCCCATCCACGGCATTTCTGAATCCACACCGAAAGCACCAGACATTCCGCCGGGCCGGATATGGCGACAGACGTTACTACGCTACTTCTGAGGTTCGGAAAGTGTTACGTTTTCCCCGTACACGGTGGAAAAGTCATCCTTCATGGAGATGGTACGGAAACCATGGTCGTCACAGTATTTTTTCAGAGACTCCGTCTTTGCAACACTGCCGTGCTCCCTTAAGGAATCATTACCCAGGAGAATGTAGGCGCGTGCCGGATACTTTGCATTGTTCACGGTGTACTGGGCCATGGAAAGATCTCCCGAACTGTTACCGAAAGCAAGCAGCGGAACCTTACCGATTTCACGGGCGATAAGAGGCACCTTGTTCATCTTAACGTTCTTTGAAATGAGCTTTCCGCCATAAATAAGTCTGTCTTCAGGCTGATAGACGTAATCAAGTCCGTCCTTACCCTTCTGACCGCTGGCCACCATGTTGCCGTCAGTTCCCAGAACCATGTAGGAAGGGATGTCAAGAACATCCTCAATCATCACGCGAACGATGTTACGCTCCGTTCCGCTGACCACAAAAACGGTAAAGCCGTTGTCCTGCAGATACTTAAGCATTGAAACCATAGGCAGGAAAAATGCGTCGCCGCGGTTGAGATTGTCAAAACCCTCAGCCCTGGTTTTCTTGAATGCTCTGGCATAATCCTTAAGTTCATCCGGAGTCATGCCCTTGTAGGACAGGGTTGAATATACGGCATGACGCTTTTCTGCATCCTTCGGTAATTTGCCGGTTTTCCAGCCATTTTCGAGTTCACGGGCAAATTTTTTCATGTCGGCAGGCGCCTTGTATGACGGGTCATGAAGAACTCTGTGGGTAAACAGAACCCAGTCAAAGTAGGAAGGATAAGTTTCTCCCACCAAAGTACCGTCAAGATCGAACACGGCAATGCGGTCTTCTTTCGGCACGAAATTAGGTGAGTTCTCATCGGAAACATCCCTGACGTATTTTACAAGATCGGCGGCCACTTCGGAACCTGCGGTCCAATGTGAAATTACGGCACCGTCAGCCGATGCAGAATCCTCTGGAAGTGTGCAGCATGCGGTAAAACAGATACTTACACAGATAATACCTGCAATCTTTTTAAGCATTCTCATATCCGGATAGTCCTCATGATAAAAAACAAAATACTGAATTCACAACAATACTCGGAGACGATTCAGACACTGACTGCCGGAATCATCTTTTCCTGATCATAAATTCTACATTATGACTGTTTTTTATACACAATTAATGATGATTTACGATATTCGTAATGAGAACCGCAATGTGTTTTTACCATAATCCGCGACCTTCAGAGAAGGTCAGTCACACTCCGGCGTGTCTTTTCAGAAAATCCAGAACCTCGCTCTTTTCAGGCATTACGGCAAGAGCGCCTTTTCTTGTCGTAATTATCGAAGCGGCCGCATTGGCAAAGGTAAGACATTCCGACAGGTCATTCTCCGTAAGGGAACCGATGTCATGCTTCAACAGAAAGTCCAGCACGCAGGCAAAGAATGTATCCCCTGCCCCCGTGGTCTCGCAGGTATCAGGATTTCTGAATCCCGGGCAGAAAACGGTCAGAGCCCCGTACAGCGCCATGCTGCCGCCGGCTCCCATGGTGGCAAGAACCAGCGGGATGTCATATTTCTCCGCCAGCATGCGTGCCCCCTTCTCAACATCGGTCGTACCGCAGAAGAACTCTATTTCATCGTCTGAGATTTTCAGAACGTCACATACGGAGAAGCCGTACTCCATTGCCTTTAAGGCCGTGTCGGGAGAGGACCACAGCGGAGCCCGGTAATTTGGATCAAATGATATGAGAGCTTTGACGCCTGTTGCGGCATCAACTGCTGTTTTTGTTGCCGTGACAGCGGGTTCCGAGGTCATGGACAGCGTGCCGAAGTGAAAAATGCGAGAGGATTCGATAAGATGCCTTACACTCATTACCTCATCTGCGGTAAGCATCATGTCCGCACCCGGATTACGGAAAAAGGCAAAATCCCTGTCACCGTCAGGAAGCTTCCTGACAAAAGCAAGAGTGGTTGGAACTGATACACTCAGAAAAAGTCCGGAGGTATCAATATTCCTGCTTTCAATTCTTTCCCTAAGCATATGTCCGAAAAAATCATCACCAACCTTGCCGATGAAAGCGGTTCTGTTTCCAAGCCCCGAAAGCATGGACAGGACATTGCATGGAGCCCCTCCGGGATTTGCCTCGAAGGTCATGTTTTTCTGCGCACTTATGCCGTTGTCGGTAAAATCTATCAGAAGCTCGCCAAGAGCCGTAACATCGTATTTTTTCATATTTATCATCAGACTGGATATGCGGTGACAAAGGAACTCTGACGGTTTTTCGGGTAAAACCAGACCTTTTCAGATACGTGCCGAAAGGAAGCTTCATTTCATAAGGATACAAATCCGCATTATTTTTTAGGCGCCGCATCGGAAAACCGGATCACCACCGGCGCAGCAACTTAAAAATTCATAAAATTTTCAATAGTTTAAAAACCTTTGAAATGCTTTAAAAATATGGTTTAACGCCCGTTTCCGCAGGAAAATCTTTACCAAAAAACCCAAAAATTTACACATTATTAACAAAGCTATAATACTCACCTCCATTTTATCAAACTTTTCAACAATAAATTTATGTTTTCAGTTTTCCTGATGGTATAATGTCATTAGTGAGAGTTCTTGTTGAATTGTCACGGTGACGGCATATTCTTCCCCCATAAAATTTATAAACTACAACAACGGAAGAGGAGCACAAAGGATATGCGATATAAACGCCCTGCAAGGAGGCAGTGTGTTTATGCGTTTGAGGAATCTGATCCAAGTCCATATCTTTAAATTTTTAAGGGAAACATTTATCTAGAGGAAATAAATAAATGAATATAAAGAAACTCGCGACTCTTACCAGTTTGGCAATAAGCACATTTGCTGGTACTGCACTCACTGATTTTGGCACCGCAAATGCGGCAGGCAACTTTGCCTGGCAGAAAGATGTTGTATGCAAACGCAGTGTTCTGGCAACCCCTATCATAATTACTCCGAATAATCTCAGCTCAGACAGAAACGACGGTCTGGGCTGTTTCAATGGTCCATCAAAGAACTGTAACATGAGAATGTACCAGATCATGGTTGAAAGCTATATCCACGGTGAAGGCGGAGCCATGGGTTACGGTTACGCATGGGGACCAAGCCAGCATGACGGTAACTTAAAAGGTATTATCGATAACCTCCCATACATCAAGTCAACCGGTGTGAACGCCATACTGCTCACCCCTATTTTCAAGACTGAAGTTGCTCAGGATCAGGACGCCGAACTCTACAAGCTTGACGGTACCGGTTACTTCACTTCCAACTATTTTGAAGTCGATCCTAAGTTCGGCTCAAAGGAAGAACTCAAGGAACTCGTTAACAAGGCCCACTCTCTCGGCTTAAGAGTAATCTTCGACGCCGCATTCGGTCACTCAAAGATCAACGTCAACCCTATCAGCCCTAAAGGACACCGCCTCGTTACCGACAAGCAGTGCCGAGACATCAGCGGTAATCCTGACAACATGATTTTCACCTACGGTACCTGTTTCAACACCGCCCAGTCACTGGACTTCCTCAAGGAAATCGCAACCTACTGGGTAAAGGAAGCAAAGATCGACGGCTTCAGACTTGACCAGACCTTTCAGATCAAGCCTGAACAGTGGAAGGAAATCCGTAAGGCAATGGAAGCTGAATCAGCCAAGCCTGCAAATTCCTACAAGCTCGGCAACCAGACCGTTCAGCCTGCAGCATTCCTCATGGCTCAGATGGCTTCATACAACATCAAGGACTACCAGAAGGTTGCCTTCGTAAACGACAGTCTTGAAAGCGCCATCAGCCTGCCATCAAGAAACGCAATGATTCGCGTATTCGCAACCAAGGAATCACTGTCAAACGGCGACTGCGCAAAGCCTGTTTCATTCCTCAACGAAGAAACACTCAAGCTCAATACCATTGACAGTCATGCCTCAATGACCAACTACATTTCCGGTCATGACATCGTAAGATTCGGTGACCTTCTCCAGAGAGCAGGCTACGAACAGGACGGCAGAAAGGGCGACTCATACTACAATGCACATCGCGCGGTATTCAGCTACATGACCGCAATGTCAGGTCCTATGATCATGTTCTACGGTGACGAAGTCGGTGAAGACATGCCAAACTTCGCAAAGCCGCCTGCAACAAAGTGCTACGAAGTAAACCAGTGTGACGACCACGTTTCAAGAACCCAGGCAAGAGCCTCAGGTTTCAACTCACAGGAACTCGCACTCAAGAAGGACATTGCCGAATATCTGAATCTGCGTGACACACACAAGTCACTGTCAAACGGCAGCCGCCGCCACATCTACAGTGACGAAAGCGTGTACATTGACCTGAAGCAGTATCAGAACGATCGCGTGCTCTATGTACTCAACATCGGTGAAAGCACCAGAGAAATTGCAATCAGCAATGACATTTGGGGCACCCTCGGTCTCGGTTCATGCACCCTTACCAAGCTGGTTGGTAAAGGCAACGTGTCTTCCGGAGTAATCGAAGCACCGTCACTTTCAGGTACATTCTTCAGTCTGAACTGCAGATAAGATGATTATCTGAGAACACAGGGGATACGAAATCTGATTTCTATCCCCTGTCAGTTTTTATGGGGCTGTGGTTTTAACAATATTTTTAAATGTAATTAACCCGATACAAACAAAAATATCCGTCAAAACCATGAAGCACCGTAAAAACACATAAAACAGGAAATGGATTTTCTGTTGACCCCGAGGATACAAAATTATCGGAACAGGACTCCGAAAACCCCTTTCCAGGCATATAAACATAAATAACGAAACGCCGGTCATAGCCGACATCACTAATATCCGTATCGTGCCAAGCATAATGCATGTCACCTATCACGGATAATTTAATGATTAGTGTAAAAAACCGATAATACAGGTTCATGCACGGCATGGAAACCGCTGATAATAAACAATAGTTGTGAAATAAATTACATGTATTGACACAATTATCCGGTATTCTTTGTTATATACACGGCAATGGCTTAAAATCAAAATAGTATGCATACCTTGTATCACAGGGTTTTACATGCTCAAGGCAACATTCTTACTTAGACATTAAGAGCGAAAATAAAATGAATACAGTCAAACAACATGGAAACACCTCCCCGGCATCCATCGCACTGGGTGTGGCAGTTACCGCCAGCGTCATAGGCGTGGGCACATGGGCCTATCTCAACGGCAGGGAAGACACGTCAGAAGGAAACGTTGACAACCTGCACGTTCAGGAGGATCAGAAGAACAACCCTGTTGCAGTGGCAGCCGCCCTGTACAACTCCGTTTTATCAGACGACTTCAGCAACGTGGAAAGTCTTACCGCCAGACTGAAGGCCATCAAGGTTTCCGAACTTGAAGAACAGCTTCACAAGAAAAAGCAGAAGCCTGACATCGATGATTTCGATCTTCAGGAAATCAATGCCATTGAAGCCGAATTAAGCAAATTAAGTAAGAAGAACGAAAGCGAAATACTGGAAATCGACATCAGCCCATACCTTTCAAAAGGTGCGCTCGACAATATCAGAGGCCGCATCAAGACCATATCAGAACAGCTGAATGCCCAATCCATTCCTGAAACCTATAAATATTACCTGGATGTTGCCCAGAACATATTTACCTTCTACAAGCCTAACACCATTGAAGAACAGGAACTGATGCGTTCCATCAAGGCCTACAGGGCTTTCAGCAGAAACGCATACTACACCATAGAAGATATTCGCTCTCTTTATGGTCCTGTAGATTCACTGAAGGTCTGCCGCTATCTTATCGGAGCTGATGACTACAGCAGAATCTCTCCTTACGAAATGAAGAACTTCGTGTCACGCGAAATCAACATTCTTATTAAGAAGCTGCCTGCAAGCATCACCGACAACCACCAGATCTACACCAATGACGACTTTACGGAACTCAATGCTTCAACCCTTCAGGATCTGGTAAATCTGAATCATGTGCTTCCTAGCGTGATTTCAATTCCGGCTCTCATCAAGCCTAGTCCGGACGAGGATCCGAAGGCTGGAGAACGTGAATATCAGACTATCACCGAAAACTACGATAAGGCCGTAAGAAAGGCTGTACTGTTCACCAATCACGCCGTTAACTTCTACGAATGTCAGATTAATACCACTGAAAGCTTCAGCGTTAACGCAGTGATTGAAAAGGCAATGCCTACCGACAATCTCGTAATCGACAAGATCCCTCTCGATGTGTTTGAAATCACCCTGCAGGATCCTGTTCCGGGCTGCACCTCAGACAAGCTCTACGTGGCCGCACCAAAGCTCAATGATTACAGAAACATCATGAAGAACGGCATGCCGCGCATGTCCGAAGCTGACGTTGCCCTCTACTCCAACGACATCAAGCTTCTTGAAACAATCAACAGCAGATCAAGAACTCCGGTCAAGCTCGAACTTCTCGGTTCTGAGCTTGCAGCAGTGGAAAGCAAGCTTAAGCAGTATCCGGAAAGAGGCTTCTACCGCAGTGCAAACGCAACCGGCAAGCTTGTTAACCTGAGTCTGCCTTCATATGCCCTGCTCAACACTCTGGACATCCGTCGCAACGCCGACCTGATATTCATCTCCAGCCCGCTCCTTGCGGCAAAGCAGCGCCAGGCACAGGAAAAGCTTAAGATTGTAAACTCATTCAAGACTGTTGAGGAAAGCATGATTCTGCTCGACTTCGAATCACTTCTCAACACTCCTTACGAATATCTGGCAACCCGTGAGGAATCCATCAACAAACAGCTGGAAAACCTCTCCAAGGTTACCCCTAACCTTCAGCTCGTGTCTGCAACTCCTTCAAGCAGCATCGACGCTGTTGACTTCACCATTGAAAGCAGTGAAGCCGACGACCTGATTGCAATTGCAAGTAACGAGGAAGACACCATCGAACTGGCAACCAATACCGAAGAAATCAAGGAACAGGAAGAGGCCGCCAATGAGGCTGCACGTCTGGCTGAAGAAGCCCGTCGTGAAGCTGAAGAAGCTGAAAGAGCTCAGGAACTCGCTCACGCTGAAGCCGAAGCAGCGGCAAAGGCCGCAGCCGAAGCTGCCGCCAAGGAAGCCGAGGCAGCAGCAAGAGAAGAAGCTGAAAGAGCTGAGGAACTTGCAAGAATCGAAGCCGCCAAGGCTGAAGCAGCCGCCGAAGCAGCTCGCATAGAAGCAGCCAAGGCCGAAGAGCTTGCAAGGGCTGAAGCAGCCAAGGCCGAAGCAGCTGCCGAAGCAGCACGTCAGGAAGCTATCGCCAAGGCAGAAGCCGCAGCCAAGATGGAAGCTGAACTTGCAGCCGCCGAAAAGGCTGAGGCTGAAAAGATTGCTGCAGAAGCTCAGCAGTCAGCTGAAGAAATTGAGATGCTTACCAAGGAACAGCTTGCCAAGGCTGACTTCAAGACTCTCAAGGCTCAGTCTGATGCCGGCAACCCTATTGCCCAGTACGAACTCGCTTCCCGCTACATAAGCGGTAAGAAAGGCGTAAGACGTGACCTTAAGAACGGTAACGCCCTCCTCGCAAAAGCAGCAGAAGCCGGATATCCTGAAGCTAAATACATGCTCGGTTCCATTTACCTGCAGGGTAAATACACCAAGCAGCAGAAGCAGCAGGGTGCGAACTACATCATTGAAGTTGCCGAAGACGGTTTACAGGATGCAATGTATGCCGCAGGTAACCTCTATCTCGACGGTACCCTGGTTCCTCAGAACTACCAGAAGGCCGCACAGTTCCTCAGTCTCGCTGCTGAAAAGAACAACACCGATGCTCAGTACAAGCTCGGTATCATGTACCTGAACGGTAAGGGAGTCCAGACTGACCAGAGAAAGGCGGCAAGTCTCCTTACAAGTGCATCAAAGAAGAACGGTTCCGCAGCCTACGAACTCGCCAAGCTGTACGAGGATCCGAATACTCCTAACATCACTTCCGAAGAACAGACCATAAAGGATCTGTATGTATTCGCGGCTCGTCATAACGTGAAGGAAGCTAACCGCAAGGCCGGTCTTGCCCTGATTGGCAACCTGTCAACCAGCAAGGAAGCTCTCAAGTACCTGAATGACTACATCAACAAGGGTGATCAGGAAGTTGACGACGCACTTCTCAAGTACTACATCAAGACCAACAATACCAAGGAAATCTCCAAGCATATTCTGCACGCACCTAAGGACATTCAGGAAATGTATCCTGTTGAAATGGGCCTTCTCTACGCCTCAGGCAACGGTGTTAACAGAAACATTGACAAGGCTGAAGAATTCTACCGTATCGGTATGGCCAAGAACATTCCTGACGCCTTCTGTCATGCGGGTGACCTCTACTCAACTGACGCTTCAGGCAAGAGAAACATTCCTAAGGCAGTGGAACTCTACACTCAGGGTATGAATCTCGGCTCAAGCAAGTGTATTGAGTCACTTGTAAGAACCAAGCTTGCCGATAACAAGACCCGTGACTATAAGGAAATCTTTGCTCTCCTTAACAGGGTACCTGCCGACAAGCTCAGTGACGGCAGCAAGGTTATTCTTGCATCCTTCTACCAGTATGGTCGCGGCATTGAAAAGAACCCTGCTCACGCAGCCAGAATACTGAAGACCGTCACCTCTCCTAAAGCCAAGCTTGCAAGAGACATTCTTCTTGCTCAGAGAGTTGAAACCTGCGGTCACTCAGTACTCATGGGTGAAACCGGCAAGCAGACTCACAATACCACCCTTCTCAGTGCCGCTGCACTGATGAACCTCTTCTACTATGCTGAAGTTCGTTCTCTCGGTGTTGTGAACTACAATGACGTGTATACCAAGGCAAAGCGTATCTGCGGTAACACCCCGGGCCGTTACATCCTTCATGATGCGGATTCAAAGGTGAAGAAGCTTTCAAATCCAAATCCGACGGATGCCAAAGCTCAGTACCGTCTGGCCATGAACTACTTCTATGAAGGTGATTACCAGAAGGCATTTGAATGGATGCATAAGTCTGCCTCCCAGAAGTATTTCAAGGCATACAACAACCTTGGTATCTTCTATCTCATGGGTATCGGTACCAACGTAAATGCGGAAGAAGCCTACAGAAACCTTAACTTCGCCGACTCTGCCGGTGACTATAAGGCAACCTTCAACTTCGCCGCACTCCAGATGAATGGTATCGGCGGTCCTAAGAACCCTACCAAGGCACTCGGCAACATCAAGTCAGCAGCCCTTAAGGGTAATGAAATGGCCACCTACTACATCAGTTCCCTGTATGCCCAAGGAAGAGCAGACGGCAATATTGATGATGCCATCAGAATTCTGTCAAACATCCTGTACTAATTAAGGATAATGACTGAATAGCACAGAAGCCCCGTCACTCCACACTGACGGGGCTTCCTTTTTCCATGCACCATTCCTGCCTTTTATAAAGCCACTTGAAAATCCGGCACCGTTCGGTTTTTAAGCACAGTGGGATCTGGGCGTAATTTATTACCGACAATTTCTGTTAAGATTTTTTATCATTTGAATTTTTTCTAAGGTAGTACCCGTAATGACAAAATTATCAAAACTGTTATCTTCCGTTTCCGCATTCCTTATACTGGCTTCAGCAGAAGTCTTGGCCTTACCGCCCGGATATATGGAACTTCCTTCAGGTGTCCCATCCTCAGAGGTAAAGGTTCTGACCAGTAATAAAGGTGCTCAGGTCATGGTGATAATGTCTCCGATTAAAAAGGATATTCAGGAAATCGATGAGGCCCAGATACAGGAAACCAAAAACAAAATCAAATGTAACAACTATGAAACAGGAAGCGACCGAAAATCTTTTAAGGGAACCGGATGCACCGATCCGTCAACCGGAGCAGAACTGTCGTTCATAGTTAAACTCACCGGCGGAAAATTCATCATGGTTCTGCACAATGACGTTGTTACCGACTCAGATGTTCAGGCAATCATCGATGAGTATGCCGGTTGAACGCATACGGTATCATAATGCCCGTTCATTATTGAAAACGAAGCCTCCAGGCTTCGTTTTTTTCTGTGTGAAATGTCCTATGCTGTCACATTACTCCGAATATTTTTTTTGTAAAATTCAGACATAAAAATGCATGAAATAATTATATGTTCTAGCGGCAGTTCTTCATTTTTGTCCGGAGAGAGATTCAGATGGATCATTCAGATCACGCCAGATGTCCCAACTGTTCATCCAACATGGTTTATGACATCAAACTCGGTGCCCTTAAGTGTGAGTCATGCGACAGCATGTTTACGGTAAATGAATACGAGGAGATTTTAAAAAACAAGAAAAGCAAAAATGCCGAGTCGTTTTCCCGCGGAGCAAAAGTCGACGATTCGGATGAGTTCTTTGATGCGGAAAATCTGAAGCGCTCCTACATCTGTTCGTCCTGTGGCGGACAGCTGACTCCGGGGGCTGTGGCCGCCACCCTTACCTGTCCGTTCTGCGGTAACGACATCGTGTTTACCGATAAATACAAAACCCAGAGGATGCCGGATTTTATTGTTCCGTTTCAGATGGATCGCGAGGATTTCATAAAGACGTACAGAGAAGAATTAAAGAGTAGACTGTTCGTTCCTGATGATTTCATTACCGGGGCAAAACTTGAAAAGGTTAAGGCCTGGTACATTCCCTTCTGGCTGTATGACCTGACGGTTAAGGGTTCTGCCTCCTATCAGGTTGAAGACGTAAAGAAACACGGAAAGAACAGCTATAAACATCAGGTTTATGAGGGCTCTGCCTGCGGGGAACTTACTTTCAGCAACATACCTCAGGACGGGTCCAGAGAGGTTGATGACAGGGTGTCCCAAAGACTGGAGCCTTTTCCCGTCGATCATAAGAGAAAGTTTAATTTTGCTTATCTGTCAGGTCTTGATGCCAAAATTTACAATGTTGATTCAAATGAATGTATTACCAGGGTGAAGGTTCGTGCCAGGGAGAGCATGGACAGATTTCTGTCCTCTGCCCATGAGCATAAATACTATCGCGTTACCGACAGAAAGTATGACATGAAACCCAACGGCATTTCATATGCACTGATGCCGTTATGGAACATGGAGATTCAGTGGAAAGGGAGTTCTTTTCCGTTTACCATGAACGGTCAGACCGGTAAATGCGTGGCGAAGTTTCCGATATCATGGAAAAAGTTTTATGCCTGCATACTGTCTTCATTATGGATGCTGAGCTGTTTTCTGGCGTGGGTCAGTACCATCGAAGCCTTTGTACGGGCGAAGGACAGCATAAAGGGTGTGGGGTTACTGTGTTTCGGATACTGCTGGCTTATGTCTTCGTTTTTTCCGAGATATCTGTTTTCCAGAAATCTTAACTCCTCAATTTTCAGTTCCCTGTTTTTTATCATCGGCTGTTATTTTATCTACCTGACATACTGCGGGAAGATTGACTGGGCTTATTTTCTCATTTCTTTCGCCCTCGGGCTGTTTACCATTATTATGGTAAACGTCTACGTCGTTTACAAAGAAGTTAAAGAGCAAAACATGATTGAACTCAGGACTTCGTGTGACAATAATATTACTCAAAAAGTAGCTCCTACGGTATATCACCATGAACTGGCGAAAACCAAGAGTACGGGCAACACGTCAAGCATCATTAACGGGAAAGAATGGAATCCTGAGTTATAGAGGTTTGACACAATGAGGTCCGGTCATGATTATGACACGGACCTTTCGTAATGACGGAATGAACGGAAGAAATACCGGTCATTCCATTTTTTACTGCTGTCAGCAGTAAGCCCCAAAAGAGTCTTTGGTCTGAAGTAGTCCAAAAGCTCCTGATATGAAGGAGCTGCCACATTGTGGCATTCGTCAACGACAATATCATCATAAAAATCAGGTTTAACGACGTCAGTAAGCTTTTTGGAATTGAAGCTCTGAATGGAAACAACAAAATGATCAAGCTGTTCAGGGATATCCGTACCTATGTCAGAAACCTAAAAACAATTTATCAGGTAGCGAATGAAAGTTTAAGTTAAAATCGGAGTGGTCAACTTCCGATCGTTTAAGTGGTCAACTTTTTCGATCGTTCTACAAGTGACCAGAGTACGGAACTGTTTCCTCCTAAGTTTCTTAAGTAACTGACGAATAGGATAATCGGCGGTTATGCTGGTTATCCTTCCAAATCTGCCAGAAAAAATTATAGATGGCCTGATAATTAAGTTAGAGGTGGTAAACTATTTGGTTAACGATGGTAAAGTAATTTGGTTAAAGCTGGCCTGCTAAATCACATTACGTCCACAGATAATGTATGAAGGCCGATTACCAGACTGATTTCCGGTATAAACAAAAGACAGAAGCTGAAACTTCCGTCTAGGAATTATTTTGTTTTTTAATAAAAATAATTAAATTTAAATAGAAATAATTGATTATTTTATTTATAAAACATAAATCTTGATTTATAAAAACAAACAGGTAATATTAATAACACAAAAGCAGTAACCGGAAGTAGTATGAACCCCGTTATTGATCACTTGATTGATAACGGGGTTCATACTAAAGGTCACTGCTTTAAAAAATTCTCAGGATGTTTTTCTATTTACAGAATTTTTTTTCACATACTCAATTTTGCATCACTCATCTCTAGGTTATGCGGTCTGTTGCTCATGCCCAATAACTTCAACAAGGCAATACCTTCTATTAGCTGTTTTATCGTTACTTATGCAAAATTGCCAACTAATAACATATTCCCCCGATATCAATATGCCATCTCTATTTTTTCCTTTTCCTGTTGGTTTCAATATCCTACCCTTTAGCGGTTTGCGGGCTCGAAAATAAGCATAAATATCGTCTTCTTTACTTTTGCCTGAATAAAAATTTTTATCTTCAACAAGTATTAAACAATAAGTTTTCTTAAACCCCAATTCATTCAACTGCTCCATGAATCTTATATCCTTCACAAAGTCATACATTGTTTCTGGGGTCCGCCCATTGTGAGGACACTTCAGTTCTATAGCATATCTTTCCGAATCATCATTTTCATCGTAAATCACAATATCTATTTCGTGTTTTATTGTTTTGTGTTTTATTGTTTTGTCTTTTTGAAAGAAATTAACATTTCTTTCAAACTGAACCTTATACTTATACTTTTCTTCTTCTTTTTCTTCCTGTAAACATTGACGTAAATAAATACCTAATTCGTGCTGTAAACTAAATTCATTATAAACTTCTATACTACCTTCTCCTACCAACCTCATAAATTGGGTTATCAGATCTTTTAGATTATGATCCATAAAAACACTCCTTTATTCTCCTTTTATCATCTCTTCTATTCCACAATCAATCAAATACTCATATATTTGATTGTAGAAATTATAATAACGCGAAGGATCCTCATCAGGATCGCCTCCCTTTGGTACAAATATAATCATTCCTTGTCGTGCTCTAGTAAGCAGGACTCGATATGAATTAACCAAATATCTCTTTTGTTCTTCCTTATTTCTATGAAGCCACTTGGTTCCATGAAAATAATAATGATCCCATTCGTTCAAATTTTTTCTGCGTAAATCAGCATCCCAACAAACCACGGCCCAATCAATTTCTAAACCCTGCACCTTAAATTCACTGGCAACAACTTCCATCATATTAGATGATCTTAAGTCATCGCTTGGAGCCAAAAACCAGTTTTTAACATCAATATCTTTAGGAACGTATATTCCCTCTGGTTTAAGACGTTGCGCACTACTACAGGCAAGCACACCACAGCGCTGTGAGCCTCTTACTTGATTCTTAGCCCATTTCTTTGCTACTTCAACATCTCGTGTGATATAAACGGGATATTTTTCTTTTATCTGCTCATATATCTTTCTTGCATTATCAGGTTTATTGTCAAGAAGGTAATCTACAAACTGGCATTGCTTATCTGCTCTAAACGATCTTACTGATGTCTTTAAGTGAAGCGAATCCACTTGATGGCATCTTTCACAGCTCAATATTTTGTCTTTATCTATGTTTTTGTCTTCTGTCTGGCTAAATATAGCAGATGAATAAAACATCTCCCAGTCTTTATAATCATCGATTCCGCAACAAAACCACTCGTTAATTCCAACTTCACCGTCATATATATCTTGACCGAGTCCTACTAAGCAAATCATTACTGCCCATTGTTCATGTCTGTCCATTATTCGAAAAAGAAGATGAGGTTCACTAACGGACATCACAGGATCCTTTTCATGTTTGCTTGTCATTTTCTGCTCGTTCCATACTCGCTGAGCTTCATCAAAAATCATAATATGTTCAGGAGTTGGAAGTACATTTTTTGCATTATCTTTTTTAAAAGAATAACTGCTCTGAATTAGTGTGTTAATAGCGGTTTCTGTTTCTCTTTTGACCTCTTTGCTTTCTTTGGACATTTTCTCCTTAACGCTTCTTTTTAAGGCTTCTCGAAGAACCTCGACAAGCGGACCATTGCCGGATAAATAAACGCTTAAGTTATCTTTTCCCTTGTTCAGATTCTTAGCAACAACATCAAGACCAACTAGAGTTTTTCCTGCTCCAGGTACACCTGTGACAAAACAAACACACTTCCTGTGATTGTCTCGGGCATAATTAATGATTCTTTCTATTTCTCTTTCGCATTTATCGATATTGTCCTGGCCGGCTTCCGATTGAGCAATTTGACTTATATCATGCGATGTATAAGCCTCGACTGCAGCCGCAATAATTGTTGGAGTAGGGTGATAAGGAGAATTAAACCATTTTTCAAAATCAATTATTTCGTTGTCTCCATATCGTTCAATAATCGAAGTCAGTTTCGGAGTGAATGTATCCATATTCTCCCTTTGGAGAAAGATCTGCTTGTCAGGATAACAATCTATAGATTGTTCTTTCTTATACTTAGGAGCATTAGTAGCTATCAAAATAGGACAAACGTATAGATCTTCTGATTCTTTATGGAAGTTCTTTATGTCTATTGCATAGTCTTCGGCCTGTTGAGCATCTTGTGCAACAAATATATTTTTTCCGTTCTTAAACTCCAAGGAAAAGACTATATGCTTTATTAATAGTATTACATCTATTCTCTTCCCTAATCTAACTATATCGTATTCAAAGATAATATCGCCTTCTACGCCACATTCTTCGAGTTTTGCCTGCAACTGTGAAATCTGGTTGTCCCATGCATCTGACTGTTCTTTATTGACTTCAAAAGAGTGCCTTACTAATTGACCAATGATAGAAGCAGATTTGTCATTCAAAAAGCCTGGTATAGAGTTGCAATAATATGCTTTTCCCGTTTGAGTTGAAAACGTATACTTATTCATCAAAAACCTCACAATAACAGGTTACGAAAAACTTTTTACTATATCTTTAGCGATGTCATCGGTAACAAATCCTTTTTCGACAGCTGTTTGAAGAATAACTAATCCTTGGTTTGCCTGCTTTCGTGAAGGTTCTTTTTGTGAACGTGCATATTTGCCAAGTGTAAATGCAATGCCGTTTTGAAAGGGCTTAAGATTTCTGGTTTCTTTTCCCCATGAAGAAATACTAAACCATACGGAATAATCAACTTTTTGTATGGCCTCAATTAACTGCTTCTCCTTGGAATTAGCAGAATAAATCCCCTGTGATACTGAGGTTGTAGTTCTATTTCCCAACTGAATTAATTCATTTTCTAACTCTGGAGATAAAGAAATATTCAAGTTCTCTCTGATTGTATTCCAACACTTTTCTTTTTTACACCACTGAGTCACATTCATGCCAGAGCATTCATCAATCAAATATTTATAAACTGCATTCGCAACTATTTCAGCTTGCTTGTCAAATGCTTCTGTTGTATCTTGATTTCGCCAGATTTTCTGAAGATCAATTCTCTGACCAGATATATAACTAATATAAGCTACCGTATAATCCGCTATATTAGCCCAAAAGCCCTGAAATCTCTGAGATTTAACAATTGCCCGAACCTTTCTATATAGAATAGTCTTTGCTATTAAATTCTGATAATAATCTTGATCCGGTTCAAATTTACCTCGTTCCTTTAACCTAAGTGTAAAATCTCTAAAACAGGCCTGGCCGCCTTTGCTAGTGATATATGGTAATTGTTCCCATGCATTCTCATATCGTCCTAAATCAAGTTTGTCAAAATACTGAGTCTTTGGATATATCGAATCAAAGTACTTTGAACTCTTCTCACGGGAACGAATATCAGCATACTGTCCTCTTGCTCTTTCATAGAACCATTTCGTTTGTTGCTCACCACCTGTTTTTGCAGGCGCCCATACTGTTCTTGACAATCTTTCAATCGATTGATGGAATTCATCATTAGCTGAGAAATCAGCTAATTGAACCTTATTCTGAGTATTCGCACAAGCAGAGATCTGAGGCACAACAACATCCATCTGCTCTTGATTGTTCAAGACAGTTATTTTAGCTTGCACAAAAATCTTGTCTAATGGCTGTTGATTCTTAATACAAGCATTGTAGATAGATGCTGTCGTTTGACCGCCATTAACAATTTGAAAATCCTTAAGTCCAGTAATAACACATTGCTCATTCGTTTCATTGCGTAAAGAAACACTTTCAGCGGTTGCAGATATTCCGTTGTTGTACGCCAAAAACATTTCAGGAGTATTTGTAATAGTCGATTTAATTCCTTTATTAACATTGCCACGAACCTGCAAAAATGCTCTAACATTTTTCTCAAGCAATCTTGCATCATATGCCTTATATATAGTAAATAATACATCCCCCGGAATAATAGTAAGATATGTAACATAACCTCCGCTTATGATTGAGTTACCGTCAGCATCGTATTTTTTGCACTCAGGAACATTAATTTTAATTGCACTTAATGCTTTACCAGTTAATGATTCTAGATCAATCTCTATTTTTTCCCTTGCTGAACCAGACGTTGATACACGATATATTCGTTCAACATCCCATACGGAAGCCATAAATGAAATGCCATCCTCCTCAATTGGAGGCAAATTCATATTTCTAACTGTTCCATTGGTCATTAAAATTATCTTAACTTCATTAATCTTATCTCGATAATCATATATAGTCTTTGCTAAATCAAAAACGCCATAAGCTTCCTCAACTTCAAGATGATACTTGTTCATAGATTTGAGATAGAAATTCTTCGCCCTATTTACCATAGCTAAGACATCAGAAGGAGGAACAGAATAGACATCCGGACTATTTTTGTATATCGAGACAAACAAGGCTATATACGTCTCATCTTCAGCAATACTATATCCATTGACCTTAATTCCCCGAGCCTCATGATAGGCAATGTTGCCATCCTCTATTTCTGCAGCTTCACACAAATAATCAATATATATCTGCGTAAAAATATTCTCTCTGAATTCCTCTGTTTCTTCGAGAGTAGCCTTATTAATTATCTCCTGACTTAGGTCTTTATAAAACTTCACTAATTCTATATTATTAGCCATTTAGCGCCTCTTTATAACAATCAATCACCTGGTTAAAATCCACCTGGTACGGAGTGCATTTTTCGATGGATAGATTGTAAACTACACCAAATGTACCTGATGGGAGATTGGGGGTGATTATTCGGGGAAAATCATTTTCAACTCTATATTGGCGACGTTCTTTAACAATATACTTTTTACTATAATTTTCTTCTTTTTGATAACCTATACACAGAAGCTTTGCATAGAAAATGCTTTTTCTTGAATCTGATAGTTTCAACGCAACTGATTGAACCTTGTCGTGCAAATTCATTCCTTTAGGACTTTCTTCCAATCGATAAACAACCAGAAACAAAGGAGAATCATCTTCTCTATTTAATTGTTCTTCGCTAGATATTTTCACAGAAGTCAATTGATCTGTTGATTTAGCTTTAATCTCCGCTAAAAAGGCTGGCATTTTATAGTCATGGGCAGATTTAATAGGTCCACTCCAACTATCAAGTATTTGACCAAAACCTTCAGACATAATATCCTCTGCAAATTGTAGTTCACCAATCAGTCCGATGATTTCACTATCAGACAAAGAATTGTGCTTTCTTTTAAAAAACTCACGCCATTTGGCTATTCTTTCAACTAAGATATCTACATATGCATTATTACTTTTACAGGAATTAAGTTCGAACAATATATCACTCGCCACAATAGAAAATACGTCATTTTGATCATGTGCGGCAGACTGCAATACACAAGAACAATAACCATCGTGCGATATAGGTGGTTTACAGACAGATACATCTATTCCTTGAATAGGTTTAATCCCTAACACTGTTTTCTTTTGGTTCTCTGGAATTTCTACACTTATGAAACGACGTGTTGGCAAACCATCAACCCCAATAAACAGCCTAAATAAGCTAGTTGGTGCTATTAGTTGTTGCAAGGTGTTTTGTTGTGTGGTTACTTTTCTCTCCAAATTAATCCAAAGCTCATTTAATAATGCCTCATTCATCTGTTCCATTTCTTAAATACACCTCGTCCACCTTATACTCTACTGGCTTAGCAGTATCACTAGTCGGAAAGCTGATGGCATACCCTAAATACTTATCTGAATAAACCGTCTTTTTTTCTCCTTTTTCATCCAACAGCCCAGATTCAAGTGTATATATAAGTAACAAACCGTTCGTTTTATCTCTGCACTGCCTTATATACTTAGGAGATGGGTCTGTAGGCGTTTTTGGAGATCGTAGATCTGGCTTCCAATTATTTATAGTTATCCTTAGTGCCTCATCTTTTTGTTCTTGTGTGAGATCAACATCTTGATCTGATTCCGTAATCAGATTGTTTCTAATTAAATAGATTGTATCATCGTTCTCCGAACCACGATTGCTAACATCATCAGTACGCCAAGACATTCCAATTTCTATCCCATTTCCATACGAAAAGCTTGTGCCTTGTTTTGACGAAACAAGTGCTACAGACCAATTAATTAACTCCCCATCCTCATTTTGGCTTCTAATGTAATCAGAAAGAATCTTTGGTGATGCATTTGAACATGTTGGGTGTACATAAATATTCTTTAAAAATTCCAACACTAATTCAGGATCGATATCCTTCCAAAGATAATTGTTCCTTGTCTGTACAGAAGGAAGTACTGGTGTTCCAAGCTTCGGAAGCCACTTTTTTACAAAGAGAATATTTCTCTGATTACAGTTGTTTTCTTTATAGAACCTAGTAATTTGAGCAAGCTTTCCTGCAAATGTGACCTGTCTAATTTCGGAATTCCTCATCTTATTCATAGCTGTAATTAACATTCCGTCAGGATGAGTTCTCACTTTTAATCCATAGCTTTCAGGTGTAGCACCTAATTCTGCCATGTCATCTAATTCGTTTTTAAGTTCCTCATTAGCTACAGCAATATGACGATACCACTCATTAAGTTGGGAACTGGTATACAATCTGCACACATCTGCATATCCATCTCTATACCCAAACCATCTTCCCATTTGAAGCAGAGTGTCATATGCTTTCGATAATCGAGCATAATAGCTTACTGTCAAGCCGGATAAAGTCAGTCCTCTTGAAAGCTTGTCACCACCAACAGCTATTACAAAGTATCCATCAGGGTAGTCATCATAATTCAGGCCACCATCAGTTGCTTTTCCATTTACAGCCTTGACCTCTATCTTTGAAGCAATTTCGTACAGTTTCGGTTCTATTTCCTCCCACGTACAAATGCGTATCAAAGGATCATTTAAGGATGTAATAACAGAATTGGTGGTAGGTAAAAAGTCTTTTTCCCATAGATCTTTTATTACATTTATGAGCGTTTCATACTGTGGACCTGTTTTAAACTCAAGTTGATTAACGATTTCTTTTCGGGCAGACTTAAGAAGTTCAACCAACTGCGTTTGAACATCAACAAAACGAGTAACATGGACAAGCATTGAATGATGCTTTTTTCCTTGACCTCTAATATTGCGTATTGCTCCGGCAATAATAAAAGAATAAATTGCCCTGTAAAGCGAATTAGGCAGTGAAGTGACTTTAAGATCTTTTTTGTGCTTTTCAGGAATTACAGATTGATAATCATCTGTAATTCTTATTAGCGGCAAAGGTTTAACTTCTTGTATATTTGCAATTTTATCTTTATATAATCCAAAGACTTTGTCTGGACCTATATAGTTTGAAGGAGCGTGCAAATTTACAATAAAGCTTCTGGGATATAAATCTTCACCGTATTTCTCACCGATATTATTTATATCTGATGGATAGATAAAAATATTAGCGAAAGGTGTAGCCGTATATCCAACGTATGCACTTTGAGAAAAACAGTTTAGAATTTGTCGTATATAACCATTAATCTTCGTCGGATCCTGTTCTTCTTCTAAATCCGGATCAACTTCTGTTTCACCTATCTTTTTATCCGCATTGGTGTCGATAGATGCATTATCTGCCTCATCATCTATAAGCAATAGAGGAACATTTGATATCCTACCTGATGTGTTTTCACTTGAAAACCAGTTATACAAATTCCTTAAAGGAGTTACATTCTTCTTAACAACTGCAACAATTGGATCTCCACCCGGAATTATCGTAACATTTTTATGCGATGTCTTTTTAAAATCACCACTTGCATCTGCGCTGGTAACAGCATTGATTGGAAGATTTGGCACGTTAGGATTCCAACCGACACCTATCCTTGATGATGTTTGATCATATGACTCTTTCTTCCGAGTATCTCTACCAATAAAACCGCAATCGATTCTCTTTTGCGTCTGGCTTCTCAAATCATTATTTAACCCAGCCAAGACTATGATTATTTTGTAACCAGCATCTACTGCTTTTGTTATAAGCCCAATATAATTGCTCGTTTTTCCTGATTGAACATTGCCAACAACCATTCCTCGTCTATCCCAGGCACCTTCTCTACGTGGGCTTTCAAGTCTTTTCAATATTTCTTCACTTGTGTTATCTATTTCAGAAATAACCGGTTCAGGAAGTCGTTCTTTTTTACTTAAATACCATTCGTATCGATTCCAAAAATTCCATTTAATACCAGCCCTTTCATTTGCTAACCACTCAATATGATCCCTATTATCTTCGAGCACACTTGAGTGTCCTTCAAAAACACCATAATTTAACAATATTGTTCTTAATAATTCTTCTTCATCTATAACTTCATCCTTATAGTAGGAAGATAAACTTATAGAATGTTTGTGTATCTCTTCACCAAGATTCTCAGTTGTTATTATTTTTTGGCACAAAAAGTCATAAACAAGATCATAGACTTTATCTCTAAGGCTACCTTTATTCATATACATCAATTCCTTCCCGTTCACAAAATAATTGCACTTTTTCAGGGGCATATATATATGGTTCTGTACTTGCAATATTCTTAACCGCTTCTTGAGGTGAATAACCATTTGAACGATACATTTCGTATAAAGCATCTATCATATCGTCAAATTGATTCGTAGTTCTGCCTTCAAAAGGATTCAGCATTTCATCAGACTTTTCAGAATAATCAGAAATAATCATAGGAACCGGAACCGTTTCTTCAATCAAGTCAATTAATTTGGCCACTTCCTTTTTGTTAGAAGAAGACAGCAGTTGCTTAATTATTGGATGCTCTCGATTTATTGAATAACATATTTTCCCCGAACGAAGATTTTGTTGCCAAACATATGCTTGTATCTTTGATGAATTACGAGCAAGTTTCTTGCCCCTATGTCTATAGACTTTCGCTGATTCTTTTTGCGCTACTACAGCAATGCGACGTAATTCTTTCTGTATGGGGATGGGAGGAATAGCGATTGATTTTCTTACATCAATTCCCCATTCGCTATCAGTCTCATTACCAATATCAATCCTTATGCGAGCTAATCTATATTGCTCTTTCTTCTCCATATCAGGCAACAACCAAGCACCTGCAACAATCAGTCTGTTATTTCTATATATGTAGAATCCCTGCTGTTCATTCCAACCATGTAGGCCACCATATAAAGCAAAATCTTCAGTTGAAATTTTACTTTGATGAGGAAGGATATATGGCTTAATAGTTACTTCGTGTCCATTTATATATAGTGTTTCAGAAGGCTGAAGAGAAGTAAACGTACAATCTGACATAAATGGATCCCACAAATCAACAGCACGATTATTTAGTTTAAACAATACACGCTTACTTCCTTTCATATAACTAGAGAAAACCAGTGAAATATGGTTCTTAACTTGTTTTGCATAATTCAAGAATGCCTTTTGGTAGTCTTCATCATCCACACATTCGTCCGGTACTATTTTGTCAAGTTTCTCCCAAATAACTACTGTTCCATGTTTCCTATCAGAAAAGACATCATCAATGATCCTGTTAGCTGTGTTCGTCACTTTCTTCAACAATATCCATTCATTTGTTTCATTAACAATGTCTAAATCCCAACAACGAACGTTTATCGAGGAATCATTTGTCTTTGAGGCTACTGTTAACCTCTTACATTGTGAAAAAGACGCAGTCTTTAAACCCAGCCCGAATCTACCCAAATCACGTTCGTCTCTGGTATCGAGAGGATTCTTGCTACCTGTTTTCATTGCCTCAAACAGCTCAGTCTCTGTCATCCCATAACCATCATCAGCTATTGAGATAAATGGGGCCCCGGAATTCCAGTCAAATGAAATCGATATATCGCTCGCATTGGCTGTTATGCTGTTATCAATCAAATCAGCAACGGCAGTTGAAATATCATATCCAAAAGCGCGCAAAGATTGAATTAGAGACGCTGCATTGGGATTGGCTAATTCATAATCATTTATATCAAGCATATTCTTATACCTATCTAATATCAGATAAAAGAATTTGTCGATTAAGAGAAAACAATTCTCTTAACTCCGAATGGGAATAATTTTTTTGATTGTGTCTTTCAAGCAACTTAATGAATGTTCCAACGGTTATTCCTGAACCGCATACATGACACTCATCGACCTCTGCCTGAATTTGCCTATCAATCGTATTAATAAACCCTCCAGCAATGTATGAGAAAAATCCTATTGGATACTGGGAATCACTATAATTCGATACATTTTCAATATAGTTATGAACCATACGATTATGATGATCACCACTTATCGAATACTTGCTATATGCTTTATTATCGATAATTGCTTGATACCCATCATCATCAGATATCAAAAGAATATCTGGAGCAGACTTGCTACCAGTTTGACCAAGATGAATAGCATTGTAACCAAGAATATCTTTGAATATGCTTGTAGTTGCAATTTCAAAATCTACAGCCTCATCGCGCCCTTTAAATGCCATCTCATAGTATCTTGAAAGGAACCCTCCAATAGCACCGTGTGGGTACTCTTTATACAAAACTGTTTCCACAAGAACTTTATCTGTACCAGTCTGCAAGGCTATTTCTGATACGATATCGGCGCCAATCTGTGCTATTGGACGATGCATAGAGAAGGCAATAAAAGCTTGCCTTATGCGTTGCATATCTATTAATTTACTTGATACCGTTCCCGTATTCAAAAGATTACGAGTATCTTTCTGGTGCCAGGGATCCAATCCATATTTCCTTTGGAAGAATTCATGATCTTCTGGACGATCTATGAACGATAATTTCTGCGAGAGAATTCTATTGACCTCTTCATTCTTTTCAGGAGAAATCATCATTTTTCCTTCATCTCGGAATATCAACTGGGTATATTCGAGCCAGTTAACCATTGTATTAGCAGTATCATTAAGATGACTGTATGGATGATTTAAATTAACTCTACCTGTGGAAGGAGCATGCGTAACAATGAAATCACCTGGTAGAGATTTATCTCCCGATTCTCGAAAAGCTAACAATCTCTCTACAACATACTCGAAACACCTTTCGGAATCATTAATCCCTTCAGTCATAACGACCTTAGCAATTTCCTCTTCCGTCAGGTACTCAATTCTTGAATCACTGAGAAGTCTGAGCAAAAAGATAAAAGGATGCACCTTAAACTTTTCTGATACGTGGGTTTTAATTCCAAACGGGGAAGGAAACTGATATTTCAGAACCTGATTCTTTAGTATTTCAACAGGAGACTTTCCAGATAAAATGGCTTCTCCCGCCAAAGTCAAAAAAGGAGTTCCTGTGCTCTCTTGTATAAATATAAGTCCTAAACTTGACAGCCATGCCTGATAGGTTCTTCCTCCAGATCCCGAATGATCCCGACGTTCACCGACACGTTTTAATCCATCACGTTCAAGTTCTTCTTCAAAGAGAATATGCACATTTCTTGACGCTGACCATCTTACAGAAAGAGCAACATTTGAAAAGGCAGCCAAAACCTCTGGAATACTATTTAGTTTTCTTTTAGGTCTTGTGACCCACCAATAATTCAATGTTGCCATAGGTCTACTCCTTCAAATTTGGTTCAACATAATCGTAGGGAATGCCGGCAAATGTTTTCAAGATAGCTTCGAATATTATCTTAGCTCCTTGGGCTGGAACTGCCATTCCAATTTGTTTTCTTACAGATTCCTTGCTTCCTTCAAAAACATAATCATCTGGAAAAGTTTGCAACCTGGCGCGTTCTCTATTGGTTAGAGCTCTATTTTCTTTCCAATGATAAACATGTGTTCCTCCACCGCCAGAACCCGTAATCGTATATGATGGTTTATTAGGATCTAGTCTTTTGTATATCTGACTTATCTTTGCACCTTTAACTTTAAGTTGATATTCTTCCGGAATATCGGCTGTAAAAGCATTTTGTCCCGGCTTTATATACTTTAATCTTTCAACGACATGTGCAGATTGTTTAGTCAATTCGTTATTAGGAGCATCAGAGGGGATTGGTGGAACCTCTATTGCTTCTTTGCATGTTTTCATTTTATATTGTGATGGAGAAGGAATTTTAAATTCAAAATCCAAGTCTTCACGTATACCAACAATGATCATCCTATGACGAGCCTGAGGAATACCATATTCTTCAAAATGATATAAATTTGGATAAATGCGATATCCTGCATTTATCATATCCTTCTGTATTCTCTTGAACGCCTTACCTTCATTCGCAGATTGTATGCCACCGACATTCTCGGCTAAAAACCACTGAGGCTTATATTGTAGAAGCACGCTTATCCCATAAGTATACAGAGGACCGTACTTACCCTTAAAACCTAATTGTTCTCCTACAACGGAGAAATCATTACAAGGAAAACCAAAGGCCAATGCATCGATATCACCTAATTCATCTATATCCAACACATGAACATCTTCACAGTACACACTATCAGGATTATCAGGACAGATATTACGAGTATAAGTTTTGCAAGTATCAGCATCAAAGTCGTTTGCCCATTTGTGTACAATCTTCATTCCAGGAACATTTGCATTAATTGCTCCCCATGCAAGTCCACCAGGACCACAAAACAACTCTCCAAGCCTATACTTAATCTCCGAACTCATTGTTCACCTCAAATTATGTAACCTATTTTGATTGTACTCTTCGCATATGACCATTAATGTGACAACAAATAACATACTGCGGAATTATCCATTTCCAGAAACTGTTCACTTGTCGAAATATGCGCATAATTATAATATAAGGCCCCCTTTTTTGGTAAGTATGCAAGCAATTAGGGGGATTTATTTTCTGGTATCTAGTTTTAGGGGAACTTAAATTTACACCTATAAACGCAAGGTTTTTCAAAGAGTATTTCGGGGAAAATACTAGTAATACTCAGCATTTTACACATCTAACAATGGTATCCGCCCCGTAAAATATTAAACTGCAAATTTTAATAGTATTCAGCCTAACACATTGTAAGTGTGAAATCTCTTTATGTCACATTAACGTAATCATCACATGTTTACCGTAATATCTACCCGTTCAAAACAATATCCTTGTCAACTTCACAACAGACGAACCAAACTTATTTCAAACTATCACAAATCATGCATTTATTTCTTAGTTTATTCTCACAAAATAAAGCTATTGAGATAATTATGGTATTGTTTGCTTAAAAATTTACCATCTAAAATATATAGTCATGTTATTTATAGATAGAAGTGCCTCTTTTTAACATTCTCAAAGATGTTCTTTTCTGTATTTAATAACAATTTAGTCAATTTTTTACCTTCATAATTTACTCTTTTCCTCATCAAATATTGACAAAAGGCTCCTAATTAAACAATTCATCTGAATCCTTCTCTGTGGCTTTTCATAATTGGCTTTTACGTTGTTGTATTCCTGCATCATAAAAAAGTCATATGCCTCTACCCAACGTCTTACATTCGGGAGCTTTTGGATATTGACGAACAGCTCTGATAAGAAACTCAATGCCATAGCCTCCGTATGCCATCAGCACTAATGCTACATACCGTGATAAAACAGTCTCGCACACACAGTCACCATCTGCAGAAAACATCCGAGGTACACCACGCACCTGATCTGTTCCGAATTACGTACGGAATAGAAGACCTCAGCCTGCAATACCGTCCTAAAAATACAGGTATGCCTCCGTTTCACCTAGTAAAAAAAACCGGACGATATTACCGTCCGGCCTGATTTAGTGAACAGTCATCAACAAAGTTTCAGACTGACTTCATCCGTTACATTAGTTGAACTGACTTCTTAAGATCTTGGCAGCTTCAACCAGGTTCTGGAGACTCTTAACGGTTTCTTCGTTGCCGCGGGTCTTCAGACCACAGTCAGGGTTTACCCAAACCTTGTGATAGTCTTCTCTTGAAACGATGAGCTTAAGAGCATTAACGATTTCGTCAACTGAAGGAACGCGAGGTGAGTGAATATCGTAAACACCAGGACCTACTTCAGTCTTGAAGTTATTTGCCTTTAATGCATCAAGAACAGCGAAGTCTGAACGTGAAGCTTCAAAGGTGATTACGTCAGCATCCATTGCATCAATCCAAGGGATGATTTCGTTGAATTCACTGTAGCACATGTGGGTGTGAATCTGAGTTTCAGGCTTAACACCGCTGTGAACGAGTCTGAATGCAGGAATTGCGAAATCGAGGTATTCACTTTCCCAGTCACTGCGACGGAGCGGTAACTTTTCCTTTAATGCAGCTTCATCGATCTGGATGATTCTGATGCCGGCCTTTTCAAGATCAAGCACTTCATCTCTTAAAGCAAGAGCAAGCTGCTGGATTGAAGTCTTAACAGGAAGATCTTCACGTGGGAATGACCAGTTGAAGATGGTTACAGGACCGGTGAGCATACCCTTAACATCCTTATCGGACTTGCTGTTTGCAAAGGCACTCATCTTAACGGTCATGGCTTCCTTACGGGTTACGTTACCCCAGATTACAGGAGGCTTAACGCAACGGCTGCCGTATGACTGAACCCAGCCGTTCTGAGTGAAGATGTAACCTTCGAGCTTTTCACCGAAGTATTCAACCATGTCGTTACGTTCGAATTCACCGTGTACAAGTACGTCAAGACCGAGGTCTTCCTGTAACTTGATGCACTCAACGGTAAGAGCTGCAATGCCGTCTTCGTAAGCCTGCTGGGTGATAACACCGTTCTTGTAATCACGTCTTAAGGCTCTGATCTGAGCAGTCTGAGGGAATGAACCGATGGTAGTGGTTGGGAATAAAGGCAGACCGAGAACCTTGTGCTGAATGCTGAGACGTTCGGTTCTTTCAGGTAATCTGGTGTAATCCGCATCAGTTAATGAAGCGATCTTGGCATCAAGAGCGGCATCATCCTCAACACGCTTAACACTGAACAGAGCCTTGTTGGCAGCGAGGAACTTGTCAGCACCTTCTTCACCGTTAACGATGGCTTTGATTTCATGGAGTTCGGCAAGCTTCTGTCTTGCAAATGAGAGATAGCTTAATACCTTTTCTGAAAGCTTGGTTTCAAATTCAGTACTTTCAGGTACGTGTAATAATGAACAGCTGCAGCCGAGAACGCAGTTGATGCCTAAAGACTTGAGTTCATCAAGAGCCTTGATTATGGTTTCGTAATTGCTGCGCCAAATGTTCTTACCGTTGATTAAACCTGCAACGAGAACGGTATCCTTAGGGAAGCCGTTTGCCCTGATGAGATCAAAGGTCTTTCTGCCTTCCTTAAAGTCAAGAGAAATGGCATCAAAACCAAGACCGGTAACTTCGTTATAAATGTCTCTGATGTCACCGAAGTAAGTATCAAGACCAAGCTTCAGACTGCCCTTTTCAGCGAGAAGTCTGGTATAGATTTCAACAAAGAGCTGCTTGTCTTCAGCAGTAAGATCCTTAACCAGTGAAGGTTCAGCAAGAGACACGAATGAAGCGTTCTTTGAAGCACAGAACTTAAGGAGTTCAACATAACCGTTAACAACGTCATCCTTAAGATCCTTAACTGAAGTGCCTGCAACGTACTTAACAAGCTTTAACAGAGTGAAAGGACCAATCTGAGCAACCTTGTAGTTAAGCTTTAATTCATTGGCTTCGTCAATGAGACCTGACAGGAATACAGGATTAAACTTAACATCGTTCTTACCGTCAAATTCAGGTTCGATGTAGTGGTAGTTGGTGTTGAACCACTTCTTCATAGGCAGAGCCTTGAGATCAACACCGGAAGTCTGCACGCCGCGGGCCATGGCGAAATAAGTATCAAGGGCATTCAGACCGGCCTTTACGTAACGTTCAGGGATAATGTTAAACAGAACGGCAGTATCGAGCATGTTGTCATAGAAAGAGAAATCACCGCATGGAACAAGATCAATCTTCTGTTCAGCAAAATAGCCGTAGTGCTGCTTACGGATGGTTGCAGCAACATTCTGTAATTCTTCTGCAGGAATTTCATGCTTAAAGTACTTTTCAAGAGCGAACTTGAGTTCACGCTTTCCGCCGATGCGCGGATAACCGATAATGGTATTTAACATTATCCATCTCCTTGTATTTATGGTTATATAAAAACAGTAAAACTGTTTTTGGTAAAAAATTTATGTTGGACAGGATTTAAAATTGCAGTCCCAAACAGGTAGAAATCAGTATTAAATGCCGAATTAAAGATGCTGACCAAAGCCTGTTCAAGAACAGGTAAGATTATATTTTCTTTTATTGTTATAGGCAATTTTTATTTAATTATACTGTGTTATAAATATTTTTTATCATAAATACGAACGATGATCCGATACGACATGCTCAAACATTCGTATTTGTGTTTTTAAATGAACAGGCGCACTGTAAAAATAGGTTGCAGCAAAACAGCCAAAAGAGATTTATGACACTGCAGACGTATCATAAAAGACGGAAACGGAGTATTGTCATTCAGGTTGAAGTTAAACCGTCAGTGTCCGGAGTACTTACTCTTGAGATGAGGCCAGAAAATGTCCATGACAGCTTCCCCCTGGCCACCGAAGTAGAATCCCGGCCATAGGGTTGCAAGAATAAACGTAAGCACGGGAAGAAGCAGGATTCCCACAATGGTAAGCCCCGCCGCAAGATAATCCTCGCTTACGTATCCGGTCAGTGCCTGCATAAAAACAGACAGATAAAAGGTAAAACCGTCGGAAAGAAACAGAAACAGCGTGTTGACACAGATAAGAAGAATCAGACTGAACACAATGGCGTAAAAAAACATGCAGCTCCAGAGACGGGCCATATTTCTCCTGACTGCAACCATGCTGAGCCACAAAGCTTTAGGTGCGGAAACCCTGCCCAGCACAATCAGAGGCACTGCATAGGCCTTAAAAAAGAAATAGCAGATCCCGAAAACAAAACTCACCGCAAACGAAAACATTCTTACGCCGAAAAAGGAGGAACCGGTATTTTCCGCATCAGCGATACCGCTCTCCGCCATATGATCCGAAATCAGCCATCCATGGAACTCGGAAAGATGTCCCAAGATAAAAACCAGAGCCAGAAGGCCGAGAATTAAGAACAGAAGAAAATAATCAAGAACCGATACCATCAGAATACCGGGAACAGATCTTCCAAGCATTCCGAACATGTCACCGTATACCCCTTCCCTGCCGTGTCCATACCGTGAGGCAATAACGTACATGAAACCGAGAGCGGACAGAATATTGATAATCAGCGGAAAAAACAGAGGAAAGCAGAAAAAAAGAAAACAGCAGCCGCACGCAGTTCCTGCTATTCCCCAGAAAGGAAGTGAGGCTACCGACATTATGGCGGCACGCTTCCAGTCCTTTGCCACTGCCCCGGGAACCTTGGCAGCCACAGGCTGACGCAACAGAAAGTCCTTAAAGGAAAATCCCTCTAATCTGTTAACATCCGGAAGTAAAACGTTCATTAGGTTCCCCCAGTCAAAACCGCTCAGACACTGACATGGCTGCGGCTCGTGTACCTTTATCCTGCAACTTAAGCATTCAGTCAGAGACTGAGCCATACCAAACAGCCACGTCGTCAAAAACAGTAATAATGCCCCAAAACACATATGTAACGGTGATTTATGATTATAAATTCATCAACACATACCGTAAGCAGAGTTTATCAGAAAAGAAACGAAATCACATCAGAAAACAAAATCACCTCCATAAAAAAGGTATCATCGGGCTGCTATTATCTCCATCATAACAATGATTAAAAACATCATAATCACGCCGATAAGTACTAACACACTGCATCCAATCTGACGTTTTACGAAATATCTGCTTTTGGACGGCACTCGATGCTTTGGATCCAGCTTTTTTAAATCCTCATGAATCCGCATAACATCGTTGACAAGACGTTTGATAACATCAATATTCTGTCCTGGTTTAGCCACATATTCTCCCCTTATGTTGTCATACGAAAGAGACAGAGCAGAAATCAGAGCATCATGGACTTCTATGAGATTTCTGCTTCTTGTAGCTGTTCCTGCAGCATCACTTCTGCCGAGGTTTACGGCTGCATTAAGCATTTCAATAATGACCGTAGCTTCGTTAAAGGCATCATTAAAATTCTGAGGATCTATAGTCATGCGTTCTCCTATGCGCGGCAGATTAGGAATTACTTCATTCCACATGCGGGAGGCAACATTGTTAATTTTGGAGGCAAAACCTGATGCAGAGGAGTCTCTTCGTGCAGGATCATACTGAGTGAGCAGCGGCTCACACAGGCTGTAATACTGTTTAAGTAACGCATTTAAAGAATTCATGTCATTACGGATGGAGTAGATGTAAAAGCGCCCGTCAAGTAAATTTCCGTAAAGAACAAGCACGCTTTCAATATTGGTGACTGCCGATTCAACAGCCTCTGTCCTATGCTCCTCCGGAGCACAGGAAATGGCTGTGGTCAGACAGCTCACGCATTCACTGAGATTATAATTTCCGTTTATCGCATTAAGACATCCGGTGGCCGCACCTTTAATGAGCCACGCTCTGTAATCACCGGTATCATTTTCAAGAATGTTCTGACTGTATCTTAAGGCCTCATTCCAATTTCCTGACGTAAGTGCCTTAGAGGCCAGCTCCATAAAATTATCGATCTGCTTTTTTGAATAGCCTGACATATTTATGTTGATGTCAAGAATCTTTCTTGCGGCTTCCTCCGTATATTTTACACCGCAGCTCTGACAGACAAAAAGATCTCCGGATTTAACCAGATCAACACCTCCGCACAGCTCACACACAAGTCTCTTCATAAAGCTTCGAACCTCAGTCAAAACAACACATATTCAAAAGCGCCAAAATATACTTATATTTTATATTCTCATAAAAGCAAATCAACATAATAAGGGTAACATGAATATCAATTAAGATCCCAATTCACAAAAAAGGAGGTGCACAAAAGCATGCAGAGGAAAATAAAAAGCAGATTATCCAAAAACCAACCTCCCCGTGTAACAGAGACAACTGTTTAAAAAATAAACACAAATCGATTTATAAATTTCCAACTAATTCTGATTATTAAGCCGAGTTATGAGGAAGTGGTCACAGTTAATCAGATTTTTCCACGCAAATAATGTGATTACGTGTAAACTTTTAACAATTAATCCACATAAACAACATTCTTTTAACTAAAATAAAAATCGTTGAGTGATGATCTCGTCGACTGGTACGAATTATCTTTGATTTTTCAATGTTGCGAACATGAAAAAACTCAATCCGATTCCATACAAAAAAAAAGAATTTTAATAATAATGATAATCAATGGTGGATACTCATGGGACTATTGAACACTTTAACTAATTTAATGTCCGGCAACTACGGAAAAGCCGGTCTGCGTAACATGGAAACAACAAGTGAGGAGTACGCAAGCCGTTACAATCCGAATGAGTTAATCAAGCGTATTGAATCCCGCAGCGGCCAGATTTCTCCTTCTACCCGCGAAACCTGCTGTCTTGCCCTTCTGAAGAAAAATCCAAACTTAAGACAGGTTGCGGAAGTATGGTCCGTATATTACGGTTCAAAAAGAACCGCTCTGAATCAGGTAGACAATTATAAGAGAGCCGGTTCAGACGTGTTTTCTCATGCCCTGCTGCAGAAGCTTGATAATCTGCGCGAGGTATTTAACGAGAACGGAATGTATTAATACCTAATACTGATATAAACCTTTACGATTGCATACGCATGGCGTGAGATAAAACTGACATCTATATAATTACCACGTAGCGGTTTATTTAAAACTAATTAAACCAAACCTCCAAGTCAAGGCTTGCCAGCTTTCCCCAAGGCTCAAGCCTTGTTTTTTATTAATTTTTTATGGGTTTTACGGGATTTTCCCATAATTTATCAGCAGTCCTAAAACGAGTACATGCAGATGCTGGTCAGACGTCATATGCCTGAAGGCATTCCCCCTGCCCCTGTCAGCGCCAAACAGAATATACCGAACCTAAAAACCACCCCTTACGCTAATCTTTCCGCCTTTGATGTTTTCAAGAAGCTCCATAAACATTCTGCGCGATACAAGCCTGAGTACCCAGACTGCCGCCCCCATGTAATAAACGATACCGACGGCAAGCACCGTTGCGGAACTTAACGTAACGTTCAGATCCTTTATCTGAGGTGCGTAAGTTTGCAGGAATCTTATGAAAAAGGATATTATTGCCGGAAGATTAGCCTCGAACAGAACTATCGCTCCGGACAGAAGCAGCACGAGAAGTACCAGCTGCACGCAGTTGAATACAAGCTGTTTCACCGATACCGTAACCGCATGAAATACCTTAAGTGACGGAACCTTGACGGAAATATAGAAAATCAGGGTATTCAGCACCATTACAAGATAAAGAAACGATAATCCCAGCCAGTTAAGGATTCTGAAACGAAAAACGGTCGTAGCTGAGACTGAGCTTCCGTCAAACGTTTCCTGCAGTTCAGTCTCCCAGAGATGACAGTATATTATGACAAATCCGGAAAAGAGCGCAGTCATTACCGGAAACTCAGACATGAACAGCCACCTGAGACGCAGCGACATACCGACAAGATATTTTACGCAGCCAATCTTCTTTAAGGCCATAAATCCGGGCAAAATCCACCAGCAGAGAGGAAAAAGAAGCACCGAAATACAGGCCATCACAAACGACTGCACCCACATCACCGGACGCGTAATAAAAACAATCATTCCCTGTTTTACAAGAGATGAAAACCACAATACTTCACCGTCTTTCTCTGTCTTACTCATTTAAACCTTCCGAACCGGTAACATTGGTGCAGGTGAAAAGGACATGTTAACTTAATCCTCTTTAACTGCCGCATATAAAAAACGGCAGGGGGATAACCTCTGCCGTCCTTATTCTGCAGTCTAAGAAATATTACTTAGACATAAGTGCGTATGCAATCACGATCATCAGCTGTGGAGTGAGAATACGCAGGAACATTGTAAACGGATATACGGTTGCATAACCTAAAGAACTTGCTTCTGAGTTCTTGTACATACCGTTTGCAAAAGCGAGAGCCGGAGGATCTGTCATGGAACCTGCCATCGCACCGCATACTGACAGATAGTTAATCTTGGAGAACTTATATGCCAGAATACCGCAGATGAAGATAGGAATAAATGTTACGAACACACCGTAACCCATCCACTTGAGACCGTCACCGCCAATAAGGGTATCAACGAAGCCGTTGGCACCTGAGTTGAAACCTACGATTGCAAGGAAGAGCACAATACCGATTTCTCTTAAGGCACTGTTACCTGAAGCAGGCATGAACCAGTGCATCTTACCCATGGTAATAACATGACCGTAGCGGGAAAGAAGAATTGCAACAACCAGCGGACCACCTGCAAGACCTAACTTAAGTGCGGCAGGAAGACCAGGAACAGGAATTGCCAGACAGCCGAGGAACATACCTAAAACGAGACCTACGAATACAGGCATCATATGAACCTTCTGCATGGCTACGGCACTGTCACCTACTACATTGGCAACAGCATCGATTGATTCCTTGCGACCAACGATGTTCAACTGGTCACCGAAGTGAAGCACGGTACCGCTGTGAGGAATGAATTCCATACCGGTACGGATTAAACGTGAAACAGCAACGTCAAACTTAGACTTGATTTCAAGTGCGTCAAGACTCTTACCGAGAATCTTTTCATTGGTAACAACAACCTTGCGTACTGAAAGATCGGTACCCTTGGTGGTTAATGAAACCTGTACGGTTTCACCGATGAAACTGCATGCCTCATTCAGATCCTCGTCCTTTTCACCGATGAGGTGAAGAATGTCACCTGCATATACGACGGTATCAGACTTAGGAACCATGAGGATGTTGCCTCTCTTGAGACGTGAACAGCCGACCTTTCCGTTCTGGAGAACTGAAATTTCAGAAATCTTGAGACCGAACAGATCTGAATTGTTTACGGAAACGTTCTGAGTGTTCAGATCCTTTCTGTTGCTCTTCTTCTGAAGCTCATATTTTTCACCTTCAGCGTTGATGTTTACTCTGAAGAAGAATCTGATGAGGAGCATGGTCAGAAGAATACCGCAAATACCGAACGGATATGCTACGGCATAAGCAGAAGCAACGTTCTTAACGTCAAAGCCTTCAGGAACACTGAGTCCCTGTTCCTTAAGACCGTTAACAAGGTCACCAATCATTGCCTGACCTGCACCGAGAGCAGGAGTATTGGTTACGGCACCTGCGTAGATACCAACAGTTGAATCAAGATTCAGACCGAAGAACACGTTGAAGCTGAGGGCGATTGAAGCGCCGATGAATACGATGGCAATCGCATAACCGATAAGCTTAACGCCTGAACCCTTAAGGCTGGCGAAAAATCCCGGGCCTACCTGAATACCGATGGTATACACGAACAGGATCAGACCGAATTCCTGAACATAATGAAGAATGTGCTTGAAGCACTGAACTTCGTTTACTGACTTTGCGGTCTTGACAACATCAACACCGCCGGCGGCAAGAACATCAAAAGAATCTTTGGAAAACTCCGGAATCCACCCCATCTTCTGAGCAAGCCATCCCATAAAAATACCGCCGAACAGAACGCCGCCGATACCCAGACCCACACCTTTATACTTTACTGCACCCAGCGCTATACCAATTACTGAGGATAAAGCAATCATAATGGTGATGATCGAGATTTCACTGAAGGAAAATAAACTCATACACACAATACCGATTGATTTACAAAAAACAATTATCGGCCGGAAACAACATCAAATCAGCCGAAACAAAAAAAACGTGTGCATTTTATCACTTTAGATTTTAAATGGCTATACGAAAAAAACGGAACTTTTGTTCACTTGCCGAACATCCTGCTCAAATCCGTACAATTTTTTCTTACCTCAGTAATTTCAGACAATCTTTTTTATTTTTTTACAATCTTTTAACCCGCCTCACAAAAATATGTATAATATGCTCGGATTATCAATTTTTCGTTTTTTTGGTTTTTTAGAGTTTGAGGATTTGTTTCATATGAATACAGTCACCCCGGCAAATCAGTCGACATTCGGAGCCGTGATTGATGCACTCAGAACAAACTTTCTGGGCGACGCCCCTTCATGGTATAAACGCATCATCATATTATTCCTTATCGCCAATCCTTTTATATACATGTGTTCACCTGTAATATCAGGATGGTGCCTTGTTGCCGAATTCATTTTAACGCTGGCCATGGCACTCAAGTGCTATCCGCTTCTTCCGGGCGGTCTCCTGGCCATTGAAGCCGTTGCCATCGGCATGACCTCTGCCCATGAAGTAAAGGCAGAAATCTACCACAACCTGGAAGTAATCCTTCTGCTGATGTTCATGGTTGCGGGCATCCACTTCATCAGAGAGCTTCTGGTAAGCATCTTTACCAAAATCCTTCTCAGGGTAAGATCAAAGATTCTACTTTCGGTAATCTTCTGCGTGCTTGCAAGCTTCCTTTCAGCATTCCTTGACGCCCTTACGGTTCTTGCCGTTATCATTACCGTATGCACGGGCTTCTACGGCATCTATCACAGAGCCGTTGCAGGCGCCAAGACCCAGATGAACGACAACTCAGGGATTACCGCTGAAGACCGCGTTGATCTGGACAATTTCAGAGCCTTCCTGCGTTCACTTCTGATGCACTCTGCCGTAGGTACTGCCTTAGGCGGTATTTTTACCATCGTCGGCGAACCTCAGAATCTGATTATCGGCGACACCGCCGGATGGCATTTCACTGAATTTGCCCTCCGCGTAAGTCCTATTTCAGTACCGGTATTCATTGCGGGCATTCTTACCTGTATCTTCGTTGAAAAGTTCAAAATCATCGGCTTCGGTCAGCCTCTGCCTGAAAAGGTATATCAGATTCTTGAACAGAACTACCTTAAGAACCTGAACGGGCTCACCATGCGCACCAAAGTATCCCTTGTCTGTCAGGCCATCGTGGCTCTCTGGCTCATCGTGGGACTTGCGTTTCATCTGGCTGCGGTAGGCTTAATCGGTCTTACCGTAATCATTCTGGCCACCACCGCAACCGGCGTGAACAGTGAATCAGAAATCGGCAAGGCCTTTACCGAAAGCTTACCGTTCACCTCCCTGCTCTGCGTGTTCCTGTCCATAGTAGCAGTCATCGACCACCTCGGTCTGTTCGACCCAATCATCAAATGGGTTCTTTCCGTGGACAAGGCTGCCCAGCTTCCGCTGTTCTACGTTGCCAACGGTATTCTGTCCGCTGTTTCAGACAACGTGTTTGTGGCATCCGTATACATTTCCCAGATTAACAACGCACTTCAGAGCTGTCATCTTGACAGAGAGCAGTTTGACATGCTGGCAATTGCCATCAACTCTGGAACCAATCTGCCTTCAGTGGCCACCCCTAACGGTCAGGCAGCATTCCTCTTCCTGCTGACTTCCGCCATTGCTCCGCTTGTGAGACTGTCATACGGCAGAATGTTCCTCATGGCCATCCCGTACACCATAGTGCTTTCCGTTGTCGGTTTTGTCTGCACCTGGTTTGTTCTTCCGGCCATGACCGACGTCTTCATCGACCTCGGCTGGCTCAGTGAAGTTCAGAAGGTCTGCACCAAGTAAAATAAAACGGACCGGCGGCACATGCCGTCTAATCCGTTAACAGTAATTATCAGGATACCGTGATGCTCTCATCACGGTATCTTTTTTTTCATGATTCGTAAGGTGCACGGAGCCGGCCTTCAGCCCGTAATTAACAAAATCCCCATCCTGCAGACATTCCCTGAAAACAGATGATGTATAATAATGAATATATTGTTTCACATCAGGCAAATATCAGGAAAAATCCGTAACATCCATGTTCAGTGACATATACAACCTTACAGGTCCCGTCGGGATTCTGCTGATAATACTCGCCGTGGCAGCCTGCTTTCTGTCTATTTACGGCGCAAGCTACATTTTCTATTCCCTAATGCACTTCAGAAAATTCATCAGGAATCTGCGGAAGATTCCTGATGATGCCGAAAGGCTCGTCAGATCCAACGATTTCTGCCACATAACACTGCTGACCCTGAAACGCCTCCTCAGCCGAAAGGAAATCACTGCGGAAAATATCCGTCAGGAAACGGGGTTTCTTTTCAATGTCAGACTCAGAAAGCTTTTCGGAGTCCTTACATGTCTTAAGGTTATTTCCGTAATATCCCCGCTATGCGGTCTTCTGGGAACGGTTCTCGGCATGCTGGACGTCTTTCAGGCACTGGCGCAGAGCACCGGCGTTGATGCCGGACTTCTTTCCAAAGGAATATCCGAAGCCCTCATTACCACGGTAATGGGCCTGGTTATTGCCATTCCGGCACTTATTGTCTATCACCTGCTGAATCTGTGGCTAAGATCAGTTAACGGAATGATCCTTGGAAGAATAAGCTTTCACACGGATGAACTGTTATCGGATCCCGCTCTGAGAACCCGGCAGACGGAGATACTCCAGAAACTCAGCTTCAGCGGAACGGACGACTAATCCTGCTGACGCAGTAACACATAGAGGGAAACAGCCGGAATGATTGATTTCATGAATAATTCTGACAGTGAAGACATTTCCATTGATTTAACTCCGTTAATCGATGTCATCTTCATGCTCATTATTTTCTTTGTGCTGACTACAAGCTTCATCACCACGGGAATCAGGGCAGAACTGCCGGCTTCGGAGCATTCGGCCTCAATCACCGACGGCAGGTATCTGATGACGGGGTTTGATGAAAACGGGGAACTTATGCTCGATAACAGCCCCGTGTCTCTCGAGGAACTGGAAGAGGCTATAATCTCCAGTCCGGAAAAGGAAATTAACCTTTATACAAATAAGACAACTCCTTTTGAAAAGGTGCTTAAAATCATCGATCTTGCCAAAACCCACCGCAACGGCAGAATAGTAATCACCACAGTAACCCCTGATAAAGAACAGCAAAGATGACGGACAGAACCGGACAGTACGCAACGCTCACAGCATCTGCGGGAACAGTATTCATACTGCTGCTCGTGCTGTATCTTTTTGTCGGAGAGGAAACACGTAAGGGAGCGTCAGGCGGCGGTGAAATGACGGGAATTACCGTAACCGGGATTATCGCGGCACCGGGCACGGCCTCCGGCAGTCCGTACGTTTTACCTGAAAAAAAGATTTCCGAAGCTCCGGAATCTGAAACGACTGATTCAGCTTCAGCCGAATCACTCCAGAATTCGGACAGGGAAGCGGAAAATACTGCCGTGAACAGGACTGACACAGATAAATCCAGGGAATCAGACGTTCCCGTGATTACTGATAAAGGAACCAAGAGCGCGGTCTCAGTAAAAAATAATGCAGAACGATTACCGAAGCCTCATTCCACGGTCACGGGGAAGACAGACATCACCACAAAGTCTGAAAAGACATCGAATCATAAGCGGGAAAAGCCCCCTCGGACGCAAACGGGAGAAAATACCGCCACTGCCACAGTAAATAATTCATCGCTATCGAACGGGGCGGCAGCTGCACGGACAGACGGTTCAGGAACAAAAACCGCTTCGTCCGGAGTAGAGCATGACGGACAGGATTCTCACAGTGGAGCAGCCGATTCAGAGAACTATCAAAAAGCCTACGGAGCACTTCTTGCCAGAGCAAAAGAGCTTCATTCGTATCCGTATCAGGCCAGAAGAAGAGGAATTGAAGGCAGAGGAATACTCAGGGTTACCATAAACAGTCAGGGGCAGGTAACAAAAACGGTAATCATAAAAGGCACGGGCTCTAAAGTACTTGACCGGGCCATGGAGGAGCTTGGAGAAAAACTCACGGGATTTGATACAGGCATCCGGGGACTTAATCTTCAGGTAAACATTCCGCTGGTTTATAAGCTTACCGGAAACAGATAAAGTCGCCGTCCCAACATATTTTTTCGGGAAATACTCTCTTTTCCTCCAAACAAAAGTTTATCGCAGGATCACGCCCGCTACATTAAAAAACAATGTAGTGATGTTTTTTTTGCTAAAATACCGTAAGGCGGATATGAATGACAGCCGGAATGATAAACCGCTCCAGTTTTTTTGTCAGGAGAAAACCGAAAATCAATGAGCTTTAATCCTTACCTTAATCTGAGATTCATAAATCATCTTAACGAACCGCATTTTGTTCCATTTTCTGCTCCGGAACTCTACTGGGCCACTCAGACCTGTCAGTCCGAAGTTCTGGCGTACACCGAACGACTGCTGAGACAGGATAAGGTAAGCAATTACACCTCTCTGAAAAACTATCTCATTTCCATGAGAGACACCAACGCCTGGAAAATCGGTGCATTCAAATTCTTCTACAACTACAATAAAAGCCATCCGAACGCAATTTCCCGCCTCAGTCTTAAAAATGACTCATCCGCAATGGAAAATTTCATTGACGAAATCGAGATCAACCCGAATCTGGCGGATTACTATGAAGAATGCGGTCACGATCCGCATCTTGCCATGAAGTATTCGGTTTCCAAGATTATCTGCGATGAAAGACGTCTGAACTGGATGAACACCTTCTGCGACAAGTTTGCCTCCATACTGGAAATAGCCGCAGACACAGGAATAGTGGCCAGCAATCTCATAAAGCAGCTGGATCTTGTTGACTGCGCATTCAGCATCGGCATCATTAACCAGCAGGAAAATGATGACCTCCTCAAAACCTGCGGAGACAGAATAATCAAGATGTTTCCGTCATGGGGCTCTTATCTTGCGGCTTTTCTACTCTGCAGACTCTATGACATCTGTCTGTCAGCGGCCGAGGTAAGATATCTTCCGCGTCAGGCACAGACACTGATTGACAGCTATTACCTGTGCTGCAACAACAGACTCAACGAGATGCTTCCTGTCCCCGGCTGGGAGCACGAGGATCTCTCAAAGCTGAGGGAAGCCCTGAAACCATTGGTTAATGCCGAGGTTCTTGATACCCGCTGGAACGGGGTCAGTGAGTATGAGATAGTCTGCATAAACAGACTTACTGACGGATTCTGGCTTTTTGAGAAAAAGCTTCTTCCTTACATCAGGGAACACAATCTGCACCTCTTCATAAAGGAATCAGGCAAGTTTGACGAATTCATTCCGATTGTCGGCGGCAGAGATTTTAATCTGTATCTTAAGACCCTGCACCTTCCGCTCGTAAACGGGGAAGTTCCGCTGATGCTCACCAAATACGGGTTATTTTCAAATCTCGGTTTCTGGACCTTTGATACCTATCCGAATCCTAAATTTGCGCCGTGGCCGGAAAGTCTCACGGTTGACGCCGGCATGCCGGTCAACAGGGATTACGGACACATATCCATTCCGTTCTTCATTCACGAGTTTCAGTGCGACATAAACGTGAGTCTGCCGCATCAGTACACCTGCAACAGTCTGTTCCTCAAGAAAACTCCGCCGGAACAGTCAGAGTACATCCGCAGGGAAACTGAGGATCTGAGACTTTTCTTCAGCACCATCCCTTCCCTGCTTAAACAGGATTCAGCTGAATCATAACGGAAACAGTGGCTGTCAGAAGCGGACTGCCGTCATGCCCCGGCCAGACAGATCATAAAAAATGCGGTGTTCGGAAAATTCCGGTACACCGCATTCTGTTTTTATGAGACAGAGACTTTGAGAAAAACCGTCTCTCCCATATCCATTAGTTAGGCTTGGTCAGAACAAAGCCCTTCTTCAGGGTAATTTTACCGTCACCGTTGTCATTAACCATCATGGCAACAATAAGTTCATAGATGGCAAGAATGGTAACTACAATTCCCGGAATAACCAGGAATGAGAAGAGCAGCATCAGAAGATAAATAATGCCTTCCTTAACCTGGCCGGCGTAGAACTTGTGTGCACCGAATGCACCAAGGAAAAATGCCAGCAGAATGTAGGTAAGCTTATCTACTGTTACTGTCTCGTATGCCGGTGATGCACTGGAAAACTGAGCATCCGACTGGGTGTTTGGATTATTGCCATTGTTATTATCCATATAGATATCTTCCTGATGTTAGATAAAAACGACGTCCATGTCTGATTATAAGACAGACACCTTTTTCCATGAGGCAATCTGCATAAAAGAATAATTCTTTTAAAACCGAGGTCACAATATTGATGAATATCCTCCTGAGAACCTCTTTTTTCAGGTAATTCTCCGAAAAAATCATCTGAAAATGAAAACCGGAAGAGAATCACTGCATGTTCTCTTCCGGTTTATAAATGTGGGAAGTCTCCTTTAATTTTTGCGTAATTATCCTTTTCTGTTTCTCAATCCAAGATAGGTTCCGAAAGGAATGAATGACAGCAGAGTTACCAGACCGGCAACCACGGCATTGCAGACAAAAATAACGATAATCCACTGGACCATGGTAAGTCCTGCAAAGTCCCATGCGGCGTCACCGCACACCCCTGTAGGCGCAAACACTGACGGAAGCCATTCATCAAGCTTCATGTATGACGGGAAATTCGCATGGAAACCGCAGGTGCTGAAAGAGGCGAACGGATCCTGCAGTGATTTCTGATAATCAATTTCATAACCTCTGTGCTCGATGGCTATGATAAGTCCCCATACCGATGAAACCAGCCATACCAGGGAAGCTGCAAGTCTTATGATAAGATGCTTCGGAGCCGTCACGCCGATAAGTGCGGCCACCCCGAAAAACATGAAGCAGGCTCTTTCATAGACACATTCTATGCACGGATTAAGCTTCAGCCAGTACTGGAAATAAAGGCCGCATGCTTCATAAAAAATAAAACCGAGAAACAGCAGCGCCCAGAGAATTCTGGTATGCGGAAACCATACCCTGAGAAAGAAAGATTTTACGTAGTTCATTATCAGTATCCTAATTTGAATTAGACGGAGACGGGACCACGGGAGAAAAAATTCCACTCACAAAAAGCAGTCCTTATCCAAAATCCGATATTGTCTGTATTCATGATTTTATAATAAAGCCGTGACCGATGCTTAAAAACAGGCTGATTTTACGGAATAATGGGACTGTATCCGCAAAAAAACATGAATTCAGGCATAAGTGGTTTCCACTTATACAGTCCACCTCCCGATAACGGACATAAAATTCGGCAATATTAACGGCCTTCCTATCCTAATAACTTCAGCTACGGCTGTCAGATAACATATGATTTACATTATTATGTTGTTTATTATTCATTATCCCGAATATATTGAATGACTGATTCTCAATTTTAAAATAAATAAAATTTAGAACGGGTTAAAAAAACACAGATAACATATAATCAAATTAAGAGGTTTCAAATCTCCCTTAAAGCAGGAATCCGCAACGGCAGTGAAATGACAGTACACGCATGATTCCGCTCAGGCATAACTAATCGCAAATAATAAGGAGTTATCATGAGTCTTTTTTTACCTAAGCTTAAATATGAAATGGATGAACTTGAGCCGTTCATTTCCGCAAGAACCATGGATTTTCACTACAACAAGCATTTCCAGAACTACATCAACACCGCAAACACCCTGATTCAGGATACTGATTTTGCGGACAAGTCACTCAAGGAAATTGTTCAGACGTCCATAGGCCCGATCTTCAACAACGCTGCCCAGGCATTTAATCATGAATTCTACTTTAACGGTCTGTGTCCGAAAAGCAGAGCAGTGCCTGTTCCACAGGTACTGGCAGATGCCATCAATGACAATTTCGGTTCCATGGCCAGCTTTAAGGAACAGTTCTCAAAAAGCGCCATCAGCAATTTCGGTTCAGGCTGGACCTGGCTGGTACAGAATCCGGTAAGCCGCAAGCTGTCCATAGTAAACACCAGTAATGCTGCAACACCTCTTACTGACGGCATGTGCGTGCTGCTCTGCATTGACGTATGGGAGCATGCCTACTACCTGGACTACCAGAACCGTCGCAAGGACTATGTACTCGAGTTCTTTGACTATGTGGACTGGGACTTCGTGGCGGAAAACCTCATCAAATAACGTATTCTGCCCTGCTTGCGGTACTGTGTAACGTTCCGTAGCAAAACTCAACTCTTGGAAAACGGCATTTGAGATGCCGTTTTCCTTATTTCAAGAATCGTGAAATACAGGTTGATAAACCACCTTTGCCGTCACCGTACGGACTGGGATGAATTACTCGTTTTTAGCCCCTTTTTATGGTTAAGATAAAACTAAAAATGTGATAGAATACGCACGTTTGTTAATAATTTAGTTTTTTCGGGGTTATTCATTCATGACTTCTACAGCAAAACCACTATTCGTAACATGTGCCCTGCCGTACGCCAACGGCTCCATTCATTTAGGACATATTCTTGAACACATTCAGGCTGACATTTACGTGCGTTTCCAGCGCATGCTCGGCCGTAAGGTATATTTTGTATGTGCCGATGACCAGCACGGAAGTCCTATAATGCTCAAGGCTCAGAAGCTTGGCAAGACCCCGGAAGAAATGATTGCCGAGGTAGAAAAGGAACACCGTGCAGACTTTGCCGGATTCAACATCACCTATGACAACTACTATCGTACAAATTCTCCGGAAAATCAGGAAATCTGTACCTGCATGTTCAACAAGCTGAAGGAAAACGGCTACATCAAGAGCCGTACAATCTCTCAGCTCTTCGATCCGGAAAAGAACATGTTCCTTCCTGACAGATTCGTAAAGGGAACCTGCCCTAAGTGCGGTGCAGCTGATCAGTACGGCGACAACTGCGAAGTATGCGGTGCCACCTACTCCCCAACCGAACTGAAGGATGCCTATTCGGCAATTTCAGGTGCAAAGCCTGTTCTCAAGGACTCAGAACACTTCTTCTTTGATCTCCCGCAGTTCGAGGAATTCCTCAAGACCTGGACAAAGAGCGGTGCCCTTCAGTCTGAAATGAGCAACAAGCTTCAGGAATGGTTTGAACAGGGACTTCAGCAGTGGGACATCAGCCGTGACGCACCATACTTCGGCTTTAAGATTCCGGGAACCGATGATAAGTATTTCTATGTATGGCTTGACGCTCCTGTAGGATATCTGGCCTCCCTGAAGAACCTTCTCGACAAACAGGGCATTGACGTATATGACGTCATTAACAAGAATAACGATACTGAAATCGTTCATTTCATCGGTAAGGACATCCTTTACTTCCACTCACTGTTCTGGCCGGCAACCCTTGAAGGCTGCGGCTACAAGTCACCTAGCAAGATCTTTGTACACGGATACGTAACCGTAAACGGCGCAAAGATGAGTAAGTCAAAGGGAACCTTCATCAAGGCCTCAACCTACCTCAAGCATTTCAATGCGGAATGTCTGAGATACTACTATGCCTCAAAGATGAACGGTAAGATTGACGATCTGGACTTTAACCTTGAAGACTTCGTTGCCAAGGTTAACTCAGACATCGTAAACAAGATTGTAAACCTGGCCTCAAGAACCGCAGGCTTCATAACCAAGAAATTCGGTGGCAGACTCGGTGACAGCATTGCTGATCCGGAACTTCTTGCCAAGTTCACCGCCGTTAAGGAAACAATCGCCAGCGATTACCTTAACAGGGAATACAGCCATGCCATCCGCGAAATCATGTCTCTTGCGGATCTTGCCAACAAATATGTTGACGACAAGGCGCCATGGGTTATCGCCAAGGACGAAAGCAAACAGCAGGAACTTCAGGACGTATGTACCATGTCTCTCAACATGTACAGAATCCTTATCACCTACCTGTCACCTATTCTTCCTGAATTAACTGCAAAAAGTGCAGACTTCCTGGCAACGGATCTGTCATGGGACAGCATTGACACTCCTCTTACCGGTTCTGAAATCAAGCCTTTCAAGGCTCTGTTCAACAGAATCGACAGTAAGACCGTAGCCCAGATGATTGAAGACTCAAAGGAAGATATCAAGGCTGAACAGGCTCCTGCTCCAAAGGCTGAAAAGAAGCCGGCCAAAAAGGACAGCGATGAAGCTCCTGCCGAAATCACCATTGATGAATTTGCCAAGGTTGACATGCGTGCCGCAAAGGTTCTTGCCTGTGAAGCGGTTCCTGAATCAAAGAAGCTTCTCCGCTTCGAGCTTGACCTCGGTAACGGTGAAAAGCGTCAGATTTTCTCAGGAATCAAATCTGCCTACCAGAATCCTGAAGAGCTTGTCGGCCGCTTCGTAATCGTTGTATACAACCTTGCTCCGCGCAAGATGAAGTTCGGTGTTTCCGAAGGCATGATTCTGAGTGCAGGTTCAGGTGACAGCGACATCTTCCTGCTGAGTGCAGACAGTGGCGTTAAGCCTGGCGACAGAGTAATGTAACAGGACTTAAAAGGACTTTCATAACTCCATAAATCCCGTACCGCTCAGTGACTCCATATGAGATTTACTGCTGCGGTACGGGATTTTTCTTTTCAGTCGTAATGCGTGTGATAAAGACGCTGCTTCAGGTCTGTTCTACTGATGCGGTACTTATCCGGGCAAAAGAAATCCCGTGACACCATCATCTGATATCACGGGATCATTTTTCTTATTTACCTGAATCAGGACTTCCGGAAAAATCCGGGTTCAGACTACTCAGCCTTAATTACTTCAAGACCGTTCATGTACTTTCTGAGAACTTCAGGTACAACGATTGAACCGTCAGCCTGCTGATAGTTTTCCATAACGGCTACAAGGCAGCGGCCTACTGCAAGGCCGGAACCGTTCAGAGTGTGAACCAGTCTGGTCTTACCATCGGTATCACGGAAACGGGCCTGCATTCTTCTTGCCTGGAAGTCGGTACAGTTAGAGCATGAAGAAATTTCTCTGTAGCAGCCCTGAGCAGGAATCCAAACTTCGAGGTCATAGGTCTTGGCTGAGCTGAAGCCCATGTCACCGGTTGACAGAGCCAGCACGCGGTAAGGAAGCTTTAACTCCTTAAGTACGTCTTCAGCATCTGATGTAAGCTGTTCAAGAGCTTCCCATGAGTGATCAGGATGAACAACCTGAACCATTTCCACCTTATCAAACTGATGCATTCTGATAAGACCGCGGGTATCGCGTCCGGCTGAACCTGCTTCAGATCTGAAACAAGGAGTATGTGCGGTAACCTTTAAAGGTAAATCCTTAACATCGAGAATGGTATCACGGACTATGTTGGTTAAAGGTACTTCAGCGGTAGGAATCAGACAGAACTTACGGTTTACGTTGTCTCCGTCGGCATTTCCGTCAAGTGAAGTATGGAAAAGGTCTTCCGCAAACTTAGGCAGCTGACCGGTACCGTAGAGTGAATCGTGATTAACGAGATAAGGAACGTAGCATTCTGAATAACCGTGCTTTTCGGTATGAAGATCAAGCATGAACTGAGCCAGTGCTCTGTGCAGTCTTGCAATCGGACCGCGCATAAGGGCAAAACGGGCACCTGAAATCTTACGTGCATTATCAAAATCAAGCTGAGCAAGGTTTTCACCAAGTGCAACGTGATCCTTTGGTTCGAAATCAAATTCTCTTGGGGTACCAACCACGCGAACAACTACATTTTCAGTTTCATCCTTTCCTACAGGAACTGAATCATCCGGAATGTTTGGAACGGTAAGTGCATAAGTGTTGATTTCAGAGAGAACGGCATCCTGCTTAGCCTTAACTTCCGTAAGCTCATCACCGATCTGTTTAACCTGTTCTTTAATGGCAGAAACATCTTCACCATTTTTCATGGCCACGCCAATGGACTTGGAGAGGCTGTTACGCTGAGCCTGAAGATCCTGAGTTTTAATCTGAAGTTCACGACGCTGTTCTTCCAGAGCGTTTAACTTTTCGACATCAAGCTTAAAATTACGGGTTGCCAGGCGAGCTGCGGCATATTCAATCTCGCCGCGAAGATATTTTGAATCTAGCATTTAAAAAGACCACAAATCAATATTGTTTTTCTTAAAAACAAACTTACTCAAAAATCATTCCTTTAAAAGGAATACACAAAATATAAAACCAAGTGAATTATACTCTAATTTGAACAAAAAGGCATTATGGGAATGGATATTAAAGACGGCAAAAAATCCGTGCGGACAGATGGAACTTAGCTAATTAATCAATAAGAGAAAACATTGGCGCAAACGGCTTGATTTTCACCGTTACAGACACTGAAACACCGGCATCACTCCAATCAAAACACTGTAAAAGGCCTTACCGGCACCGTCAACGGAAATGAATGGGATGAATTTGCTGAACGTACAGACCGACTCCGAAAGATTTCACGCTGAAAATAAGAAAACGCGTGAATTACATGCGTCTGGTCTTTTTAAGGGACAGATGCTTTACCACAACTTCCTTCTTTCTCTTCTGGAAGTATTTGGCCAGGGTTTCGGCAATGTACACACTGCGGTGCTGTCCGCCGGTACAGCCTATTGCCACGGTAAGATAACTCCTGTTTGAACGTTCAAAGAAAGGAAGCCACTGATTCAGAAGACTGTCTATGTTCTGGATGTACAGCTGAACTTCCGGATAGTCGGCAAAGAAATCAACCACTTCCTGATCAAGGCCGGTGAGCGGTCTCAGTTTGGCAACCCAGTGAGGGTTTGGCAGAAATCTGCTGTCAAACACAAAATCCGCATCCTTGGCTATACCGTTCTTGAAACCGAAGGACTCAAAAATCATGGTCAGGGTCTTTTCCTTCTTTCCGAGCACCAGTGAGGTTATGTGCTGAGTCAGATCGTGAATGCTGAGATTGGAAGTGTCAATGCGGGCGTCGGCAAGCTCTGCTATCGGGTCAAGAATCTCATGCTCCTTCACGATGGCCTCACCGAGAGAAAGCTTCTGCTGTCCCTTTGACAGAGGATGAAGTCTTCTGGTTTCCTCATAACGCTTGATCAGGATCTGATCATCGGCATCCAGAAATATACTTATCACTTCATTGTTTGGATCGTTTTTTACGGAATCGATAAATCCGGTGTAATCAACGGTATCGTTGGTAAAGTTTCTGATGTCTATGCTGACGGCAACTGATGAATATTCCCTGCTGCTGAGTTTTACCAGTTCCGGCAGAAAGGACATGGGCAGATTATCAACGCAGTAGAATCCCAGATCCTCCAACACACCAAGAGCTATAGACTTACCGGCTCCGCTTCGGCCGCTGACAACAAATAATCTCATAACCGTTATCCAATTCCCAAAATATCCCGCTATTTTGGATCTATAAAAACCTATAAAATAAATTTTTTACCAAATTAAGCCTTCATCGCCAGATTTGCCAGCTGATTCTTATTTAAGTCAGCCAG
>CACWVT010000014.1 GCA_902764345.1 uncultured Ruminobacter sp. | reverse complement strand
GTATATATTATATTATAATATATACTCAATACAAAAGCAATAAAAAATGCTGATAAATCAAAGAAATATCAGCTAAAAAATCAAATATATTAAAAAAAATCTAGATTGAGTAATGGTTATCTAATTTTTAGGGTATGTAAAAACACCGGAAAAAAGAGGTGCATGCCGGCTGTTGTGAAAAACGGCAAAATCCTGCAGAACTGACATTCTGCTTAAGTTTGGAACTGGTCAGAACAGGAAATTCCTCCAATACATATGGCGTATTTATACATATATATGGAGGAATTTAAATGTTTTTTAATCGCGCTTAAATACGAGATTTCTGGTTGGGGTTATGATTTCAGGAAGCGGAACGTCCCAGGTGTCGGTAGGGAGGTTTTCAACTTCTTGGATATCAAGTGCCAGACCGATAGGGTATGGTCCGTTCTTGCCCTGATGATAGAACTGCAGGGTTCTGTCGTAGTAACCGCCGCCCATACCAAGACGGTTCCCCTGATTGTCAAAGGCAACCAGAGGCGTAAAGATGATGTCGATGTGATTAAGCGGAACAACGTTCTGTACGTTGAGTTCCGGTTCAGGAATATTGTAGCGGTTCGGATTCATCACCGTGTTCTTATCATATTTAAGAAACAGCAGCTGACCTTTGGAAAAAGGATGAATGACCGGAAGTGCTACCTTTTTGCCCTTGGCAAGGCACCATTCAATTACACCGTGGGTATCAATTTCACCGTCAACACTGATGTAGAGAGCCACGCTTTCGGCGTTTCTGATTCTCTCGTTTTTGGAGAACTGATCTATAAGTTGAGATGAGTAATGTGCGTGAAGTTCAGGGGAAATTGATTTTCTGAGATCTCTTATTTTTTGACGTAGTAAAGGACGAGATGTAAACATGATTATGGAATCCCGTATAAAATATAATCAAATAGAATAATTATAATGATTATTATAAACCCATAAAAAGTCCCCGGAATGTGTGTCGATTCGAAACCAAGAACCCGCAAGTTCAGGGCGAGAAAAATATCCTGCATTTAGGCTTCTCAACTTAATGAGCCTGCACACCGTGCAGAAGTAATTCCTCTAATCTAGTATCATCGGCTCAGGACCAAAAGCAACATCCACACCCCGAGGTATTCTGCAGTTAAGATGAACTCTTTAATTTATCCTCAACGAGGGTATCCAGCTCATCCAACCTTAATTTAACTATATCTACAAAAGATGACATTTTCAATTCCTGATTTATTAAATCGTGATAAATGTCCAAAGCGGCCAAAATGGCTAATTTTTCATTGGAAAAGCCCGGTGCAAGCTTCTTTAAAGCGTCTAATTTTTCGTTTAGACGTTTTTCTGCTTCCTTCATGCTTTCAGCTTTTTCCGTTGGACATGTGATGTGAAAACTGCAGTCTAGCACCGATACTGTAACGGTGGTTCCTTCTGCCTGTTTTACATCGGAACTGTCTGTCTGGTCTTTTGCTTCCATACGGTTTGTCCTTAACAAACGTTTTTATTCTTTCACAGCGGTGCCGCAGGTTCAAGAGAAAAATTTGACCTGCGTGTCTGTTTGTATGTTTAAGATACACTAATGCCAATAGATGGTTATATTTTAATCCATATCCGCCGGTCCGGCCACAGATTATGGAAAGAAGCCTGCCATCACGAAAGGTTTTGCCTGACTGAGTTTCCTGCTCTCCATGTTATCAGAGCCATCTGCGGGTTCTGTTGCAGTATTCCGAGAACTTCTCTCCGAAAATAATTCCGTTAACAGTTTCCTCCCGTTCCGTAATCAGGCTCAGAAAATGAAACAGCATAGGCAGAGTCATCAGAAGTAAAAGAGGGCAGAAAGTAATTCCTATTCCGGCAAGACCGAGCATCAGTGACAGATACATGGGATTTCTGCTGAGACGGTAAACTCCCCCGGTAAAAAGCACCGTGTCGTTTGTTTTCCATGGAAGCGGGCTGATTCCTTCAGCCGAGAACAGGTAGAGAGATGTTGCTGCTAATACTCCTCCAGCAGCTAGCAGGATGAGACTTATTAGTCCGAGAGGGACGGGAATAGTCATGTCTTCCGAGAATCCGAAAATAACATGAAGAATTGCAAAAAGGCTGAATACGGCCGGAGGCGGCAGTATTCTCAGAATGAATGATTTTTTTGCTGAAACAGTCATTTACGCATGTCTTCTCTGAGTAAAAAGCAGTTAATCTTAATGTGAACCGGGGTTAGCGGACATTATACGCCTTAATATCGGGAAACGTATATCTAATGACACTGTATTTTTAGACTCAAATAAAATATAATACACGCTGATGACAAGTAGCATTCGGATGGCTCGACTGCTGAAGCGGCTGAAAGGCGTCAGTGTTATGTGACGGGAATTCAGTATCCCGAAAACGGCTTCCGAAATTATTCTTTGACTGCCTGCTTGAATATACGTATTGGTCAAATTGTCGTGAGACAGGTTGTTTCTGCCGTGAGGCAGAATATATCGCATAAAGGGTTTATAGGTTTTTATGAGCGAAAAATTACATAAAGTGCTTGCTGCAATCGGTGTGGGATCACGCCGCAGCATGGAAGAATACATTTCCGCCGGCCGTGTGAGTGTCGACGGTAAAATCGCCAAACTCGGTGATCGTGTTGAGGGTACCGAGGTTATCCGGGTGGACGGGCAGATTATACATACTTCTAATTCACCAAAGTCCGTTTGTCGCGTGCTTATGTACAACAAGCCTGAAGGGCAGATGTGTACACGTTCCGATCCTGAGGGGCGTCCTACCGTTTTTGATCGACTGCCGGTCGTGAGTAACGGCAGATGGCTTTATATCGGCCGTCTGGACATCAATACCTCCGGTCTCCTTCTTTTTACCACCGATGGTGAACTTGCGAATCGTCTGATGCATCCGAGTCATGCGATAGAGAGAGTATATGCGGTACGAGTTTTCGGCGGCGTTACCGCTGATCAGATCCGCCAGCTCCAGACAGGTGTTGAGCTTGAAGATGGTCCGGCTCACTTCGACAGCGTTGAATATGTCGGCGGTGAAGGTATTAACCAGTGGTACAACGTGGTTCTCAAGGAAGGCCGTAAGCGTGAGGTTCGCCGTTTGTGGGAAGCCCTCGGCTTTAAGGTCAGCCGTCTTAAAAGAATACGTTATGCCAACGTTGAACTTGACAGACTGCCTGTAGGCGGTTGGAGAGAACTCAATCTTGCAGAAGTTAATGCTCTTCGTGAGGTTGCAGGCATGAAGCCTGAAACGGAAACTTTTGTGGATGACAAGGAACTGACCGTAAGACAGGCTTATGTAAAGAACCGTCAGGTTCGCCGTGCGGTGCAGAATTTCAACAGCCAGAACAAGAATCAGTCCCGTCACGGCGGCTTTGACAGATCTGCCGCAACGGGCAGAAACAGAGACGCACAGGGAAAATCTTCAGTTTCGAGAGATTTCAGAAAGGATTTTAAAAAGAATTCTTCAGCAGGAAATGATGCTTTCGAGAGCAGACTGTACAGGGTGGCCGCAGAGAACGGCGGAGACAGAAAGTCTGCCGGAAAGCGCCACGGTTCTCCTGAAAACAAGTTTGCACCGTATAACGGAGAAAGAAAGAAGACCGGCGAACGTTCAGGTCGTTTTGGAAGAGATAATGAAGGTTTCAGGTCCAATGACGGCAGACACGGCGGCAGGGAATACTTCGGTCGTGACGGTAAAGGCTTTGAAGGGCGTCATGAGCATGCCGGAAGAAGACGTGAGAGTCGTAAAGGTGACCGCTAGAACCGAATCCGTCTGAAAAGATGAATCACAGTTTCCTGTATCCGCATGACGGATACAGGATTTTTTCTGACGGTAAAAAAACGGCCGTATGCGGTTTGATATTAATATGAAAGATATAAAGTAAAGGACTGATTATTATGTTTGACATGGGGTGGGTTTCCGAGCCTTCCGCCTGGGTCGGGTTGTTTACGCTCGTAATTCTGGAAATAGTTCTGGGCATAGATAACCTTCTGTTCATAGCGATTCTTGCCTCAAAACTTCCGGGCAGACTGCAGGACAAGGCAAGATACATAGGTCTCGGACTGGCTCTGCTGACAAGACTGTGCCTTATTGCCGCAATTTCATGGGTAGTAACGCTCAAGGATCCCGTAGTTTCGGTTTTCGGGATAGGTTTTTCGATAAGAGACATAATTCTCCTCATAGGAGGCATGTTCCTTCTGTTCAAGGCCACAAGCGAGCTTCATGAAAAGCTTGAAGGCAGGGATTCATCTGAAACATCCGGTTCTGACAAGGCAGTGGCAAGAGCTTTCTGGATGGTGGTAATGCAGATTGTGGTTCTGGATGCCATTTTTTCCCTGGATTCCGTAATCACAGCCGTGGGCATGTGTGAACACGTGTTTATCATGATGTTTGCTGTAATTATTGCCATGTGCGTGATGGTTTCCCTAAGCAGATTTCTTACCGTCTTTGTCAGCAGTCATCCGACGCTCGTTATTCTGTGTCTCAGCTTCCTGCTGATGATTGGTTTCAGTCTGCTGGCCGACGGTCTTCACATTCATGTTCCGAAGGGATATCTGTACGCTTCAATCGGTTTCTCAATTCTGATAGAAATATTCAACCAGATTGCCAGAAAGAACAATCTTAAGCTTGATAAGAACATTCGTAACAACAGCAGGGAACTGGCTGCCGGTCTTGTGCTGAGAATTCTCGGAGTCAAGAGTGACAATCAGCTCCAGAACATAAAGGAATCCATTGTTTCTCCTCCCGTAGACAATGTTTTTGCCAGAGAGGAAAAGGATCTTGTATCCAGAGTTCTCGGACTCGATTATCAGCCGGTGAGAGCCATAATGACATCCAGAAGGGACATTGTTATGGTTGACATCAGTGAACCGTACAAGGATGTGCTGAGTGACATGGTGAGCAACGCCTTTTCACACATTGTCGTATACACCGATGACAACAGGGATAATCCTCTAGGCATAATAAATAAGACCGAACTCCTGGAAAAGCTCATAAAGGGACACGGAGAAGTAGTGCTTAAGAATCTTATACGTAAGCCTCTCTACATTCCTGAGACCGTAAGTGTGCTTACCTGCCTTGAGGAGATGAAGACTGCTAAGAATTACACGACGTTTGTGGTTGATGAATTCGGCAACTTTGAGGGTATTGTGGCTCTCAGGGACATAATGGAAGAGATAGCAGGCGAGTTGCCGGAGAAGTCCGAAATTCTTGACTGTGTAAGGAAAAAGGACGGATCATTTGATGTTCAGGCCGATCTTTCTCTTACCGAACTGGAAAGACAGACTGGAATATATATTCCTCAGGGAACCCATTATCATTCCGTTGCAGGCTTCATAATGGAAACACTGCAGATACTTCCTGATGTCGGGGCTCAGGTTCAGACTGAAGGCTGTCTGCTGACTGTGAAGGAAGTCAGGGACCATACCATTGAGGTCGTGAACATAAAGGTTACCGGAGAAAACGATAACGAAAAGTAAAGCCGGACAGGCCAAGCCAAGAGCCTTTATGTGAAATGCAGGAAAATGAGACCGGAACTGAAATTTAACCAATGCAGCGGTCTGATATAAAACTTATTAATGTTTTTGTTGTCTGAATCTGTATAATCTATTACGGAATTATATGGAAGACTGAGAAAATACCGTATCCGTTTTAACGGAAGAGAGAAAGTGACGGACGGTATTACCAATATTGATGCGTGGTGACATGATGTACAATACGACAGAGCAGAAAAAACCTGATGTAAGCGTGAAAACCGATATAAGAAAGATTTTATGGGAAAAGCTTTCAAAAATCAGGGAACATGAACTGATTCTTTTTGCGCTCTGCATTGTGGGTATTATTTTTTCCTTCCTCAACCCTCTGTGGTACGGACATGCTCCCGGATTTGATGCTTCTGTATATGCGCTTTTCGGAAAGATGTGGGCTCACGGAGAAATTCCGTATCAGGACATGATTGACATCAAAGGTCCGGGTATCTATCTCATCAATATGGTCGGCTACCGTCTGGGCGGATATCAGGGAATTGCATTTATAGAAACCCTGTTTCTGGTATTCGGCATCGTCAGCGTCGATCTGGCTCTGCGTCTGTTTAAGTTCAGTCCTCTTTCCCGCTTCTGTTCGATCGTTACCGTTATATCCCTGCTGGGGCTCCGCTACTATTACGGCGACATGGTGGAAGACTATGCGGTTTATCTCGCAATGATAGCCAGCTATCCGTTCGCACTGCTGTTCAATCTTCGCCGCTTTAACTGGAGTATCGGCCTGATTCCGGCTTTTGCCTTTGCGATAACAACATCAATTCATTTTAACAACGGGGCTTATTTCGTTGCATGGTATGCCATGCTCTTCCTTTTCTACTGTTCTGCCGGCTCACTTTCAAGTGCCATGAAAATGCTGCTGTCCGTGGTGCTTGCCATGTTTGTCGTGTTTGGACTGTATTTCCTCTACTTCTATCTCGAAGGAGGAATGGAGCTGGTAAACAATGTGGTGTTCTACAGCATTGTCATTCATTTCAACGAACAGGCCTACAATCTCAACATTCCGGATCTTTCTGCAGGTTTCGTGGGTTTTGTGAGAACCGGACTCTGGATTATTCTGGCAGGTTTTGTATGGCTCATGTACAGTAAGGACAATCTTCTGTTTGTGAGCAGAGAGGGAAATGACCGCAGATGGTTCTTCCTTTATTTAGGTTTCGGCATTGTTGCCACCATTGTGGCTAACAGCCTTACAGGTCATATATATGACCATTATGATCAGCTGTATCTGCCGTTCATGTTCATACCTCTGGCATTTCTGATGCACAGATATCTGCACGTAAAGCAGGATATTCATATCAGTTTCCTGACCATTCTGTTCCTGCTTGTGTTCCTGGTTTCTGAGCATGCAATATGGGAATGGAACAGACAGGAATGGGAACAGCCGGATGTCTACATTCACGCCGGTATTAATGCCGTCATTGCATTGGCCGTCTGTCTTGCCGTGTTCTTTATGAGACGCTGGTTCGGATTCTACAGACACAGCCATACGGTATTTCTCTGTCTGAGCATCTTTATTTCCGTCATAATTTCTGTCTATGCGCTTTCAATAGGTCACACCGTTGGCGTACCTTGGGATGAAAGTACGGCACAGAAGGTACGTATCATTAACGAGAACACTGAACTCAATGACAAGATCTGGGTTGAAGGAAACATGTACCAGTACTACATCTGGACCGACAGAACCACATCGTCTCCGTATCTTATCACTACCCAGCTGATGGCTCCTTATGACTTTAAGACCAAGGTGCTGAGCAGTATCAACTATTTCAGACCTAAGTTCATTGTTGTGCGCGAGAAGAGTGTTGATGATTTCAGAACGGCTGAAAAGGAGAATGATCTCGGAAAATACTCACAGCAGGATTTAGCCTTTGTCCGTTTCATCAGAGCAAACTATGATGAGGTTGTTAAGGGACTGTATAAATATAAGAAGGTCAAGAACGTTGTTGTTCCTGAAAAGGAAGACGTCGTGGCAGAAGAGGAAGAACACTCAGAAGATGCTTCCGCCACCGGGAATGAGACTGACTCATCCCAGACCTCAGAACAGCAATCCCAGCCTCAGCTTAAGGCTGTAGAGGTCGATTCTTCAGAGAGCGGAAACTCTTCGTCAGACTCCGGTAATGAAAATCCGGTGAAAGAGTCGCAGTCTGAAAACCCGGAAAAGAAAGCCGAATAGTTTCTGACGTGTAACCCGGATTCAGAGAAGCGGATGATGTTTGTAAAAATGTCATCCGCTTTTGTTCATAATGTGAATAGGCTTTTTCATGAATTATGTATGGAATGGAGCCCCCGCTGCATGATGCATGAATTATGATGAAAAAGAGTAATTTTTTTTGATAACAGCTATGATTGTGCTTTAATTTTTATTAAATTTACTGTAAAATGCGCAAAAATTTCCGCTTGTACTGGGAAAATTATTCATCATATATTATGTAATATTAGGGATCGTATCTTATGAAAAAGACTAAGATGGTATGTACTATCGGACCAAAGTCCGAGCCACGTGAAGTTCTCCAGGAACTTCTTAATTCAGGCATGAATGCAATGCGTTTGAACTTCTCTCATGGTGACCATGACGAACAGGGCGCACGTATTACCACTATCAATGCTATCATGCAGGAAACCGGTAAGGTATTTGCCATTGTTCTTGACACCAAGGGTCCTGAAATCCGTACTGGTGAAGTACCTAATGACGGTGAAGTAGAATTAAAGAAGGGTCAGAAGTTCACCGTAACTACCGACTATCCTTCATACACCACCAACGAACGCTGCTCAGTAAGCTATGCAGGTTTAGTAAAGGATATCGCCGTAGGTAACACCATTCTTATCGACGACGGTTTAATCGGCTTAAAGGTTTTATCTAAGAACGCTGAAGAAACTGAAGCTGTTTGTGAAGTTTTAAACAACGCAATGCTCGGTAACAAGAAGGGTGTTAACCTTCCTGGCGTTATCACCAATCTCCCTGCTTTAAGCGAAAAGGATAAGGGTGACTTAGTATTCGGTATTGAAAGAGGCGTAGACTTTATCGCTGTTTCTTTCGTACGTAAGAAGAAGGACGTTGAAGACGTTCGTAACTGGCTTGACATCAACGGCGGTCAGGACGTTAAGATCATTTCTAAGATCGAAAACCAGGAAGGTCTCGATAACTTCGAAGACATCCTTGCTGCATCTGACGGTATCATGGTTGCCCGTGGTGACCTCGGTGTTGAAATTCCACCTCAGGAAGTTATCATTGCTCAGAAGCACATCATCCGTCGTTGTAACGAAGTAGGTAAGATTGTTATTACCGCTACCCAGATGCTTGATTCAATGCAGAAGAATCCACGTCCAACCCGCGCTGAAGCAGGTGACGTTGCAAACGCTATTTTCGACGGTACTGACGCAGTTATGCTTTCTGGCGAATCTGCAAAGGGTAAGTACCCACGTGAAGCAGTTCGCACCATGGCTTCTATCTGTGACTTAACCGATACCATGGTTCAGCCACGTTTCATCGACACTCCTTCATCTTTACACGTAACTGAAGCAGTTTGTAAGGGTGCTGTAGAAATCGCTGAACACTTAAAGTCTCCATTAATCATCGTTGCTACCCACAAGGGTAAGTCTGCACGTGCATTACGTAAGTACTTCCCAACCTCTAACATCCTTGCGTTAACCGACGATGTTAAGGCTGCACGTCAGTTATGTATCGTTCGCGGTGTAACTCCACAGGTTGTTGAAGCATTCAAGTCTACCGATGACTTCTTCAAGAAGGGTAAGGAACTCGCTATCAAGTCTGGTCTCGCTAAGGCCGGTGATACCGTAGTTATGGTTTCAGGTGCTTTAGTTCCAGCTGGTACCACCAACACCTCATCAGTACACGTTCTCTAATATTTAAAGAACAACAGTACAGAATGTAAGAAAAGGCGCTGCAGATATGCAGCGCCTTTTTTGTCTGTATCCAGTTTCAGTATCAAGAGAGCGAGTCTCCGGTTACACCTTTTTATATTTTGTTCACGATATTCCGCATATGCATGGCCAAAAAGCACTTAAACATCCAGAAAACGGATAAAAATGTTGTAGAAGTCGTGAAATCCCGAATCTTATCACTTATTTGGCGGGAGAGATCCTGATGTTTTAACCTGAATAACGGTGATGTGATATATTGAATTAATGCATATATTGGTATTCGGAAGCGGATGCGTGACATTACAGGGAGGTTTTTATGAATGATTCTCATGGTGAAAACAGACAGGAAGTAGTCTCTTTGTGCATGGAGCTTGTGTCAAAGCCTTCAGTAACTCCCAAGGATGAGGGGTGTCAGCAACTTATAGCCACAAAACTTCGTGATTCGGGATTTCATATAGAAAATCTGTCTCATATTGATACAACCAACATGTACGCAACACACGGCAACGGAGGTCCGATTTTCTGTTTTCTCGGCCATACCGACGTGGTATCGCCCGGAGATCTTTCCGCCTGGGCATACAGTCCCTTTGATCCGGTTATTCATGACGGCATGATATACGGCAGGGGAACTGCAGACATGAAGGGCGGACTTGCGGCCATGGTGATGGCTGCCAAGCGCTTTGTGGAAAAGCATCCCAATCACAGGGGTAAAATATCTCTGATGATTACCAGCAATGAGGAGGGGAAGTTTGTGAACGGAACTCCGCATATGGTAAGCAGACTGCTCGAGCGTAATGAAATTCTTGATTACTGTCTTATCGGGGAGCCCAGCTCCTCAAAGATGCTTGGAGATACAATCAAAATCGGCAGACGCGGAGTTCTTACCGCAAATGTCAGTGTATTCGGAATCCAGGGGCATGTTGCCTATCCTCATCTGGGTAATAACCCGGTGCACAGTGCAATACCGGCACTGAATGAACTGGTGTCACATGTATGGGACAGGGGAAACGAGTATTTTCCGCCTACATCAATGCAGATCCCCAATATAAAAGCAGGTTTTGGAGTTTCCAATATTATTCCCGGTGAGTGCTTCATTCAGATTAACTGGCGTTTCAGTAATGAGATAACCGCCGATGAGATCAAACGCATTACGGATGAGATATTTACGAAACATAAGCTTAACTACCGTATCGACTGGGAATTTGCCGGGGCTCCCTTTATAACGAGAACCGGAGAACTTCTCGACATAACCAAAAAGGCCGTTAGGGATATCTGCGGTATTGAAGCTGAGGAATCAACTGCAGGGGGAACGTCAGACGGCAGATTTATTGCCAGGTTTGACGGGTGTCAGGTTATGGAACTCGGAGTCATAAGTGAAACGATTCATAAAGCCAACGAGTGTACGTCAGCTGAAGATCTGGAAAAGCTGGCCCTTATATATGAAAAGGTACTTGAGGATTTGATGGTCTAGTCAGGTTCTGTTTTTCGGAATAAAAGAACCGGGGGACGATTTCATCCGTCTCCCGGTTCTCTTATTATGTGTCGTATTCATGCGGAATTGCGTGATTACTGTTTAAGCTTGTACTGCTTTGAAAGAACGGTGGTTACCTTCTTGAACATGTTAAATACGGCATTGGTTTTAGGAGTCGGGAGTCCGTCATCATCCAGAAAGAATTCTCCCTTGAAAACCAGAACCTCTCCGTTCTGTGTTACGGAATCGGCATGCATGCCGTCCATGTAGTCGTAGTCACTTTTAATCATTTTATTAGCAAGAGTCAAGATTTCCTCAGCGGTTGCTTCTTTTCTTGTATCTTCCTGTCCCATAAACATAATTATGTTCCTCATGATTAACTTAAAAAACATCCGGGGTCACAGGTCTTTAATCAGACGCGGGAACGCCGGAACGATAAAAAAATCAGTGGGCATACTGGGTGAACAGCTTTCTTTCAACCTTTAGGAATCTGTATACCTGTTCACTGTAGCTGTCATCAAGTGTAGGAAGTCCCTGTTCCTTGATGTCTCTGAGCAGATTTCTGTCAGCTTCCGTAAGAGCTTCCTTCGCTTCAGTATACTGCTTCAGGTAAAGTCTTGCCAGAGGCAGGTCGTAAGGCTGAACGGTGGTAATGCTTTTTAAAATCAGCATGTCGGTAAGAGGCAGGGGAATAAGACTCAGTTTGTTTTCAACCTGAATGTCGCACAGATTTTTCAGCAGGTCTTCATTCTCGTAAGAGGCAAGTACGTCCCGGTCCTTCGCAAATTCCACGTTTTTAGGAATTTTGGCGGCTTTGGGACTGCATACGGGAATAAAGGTGTTCATGTCTTCATTCTTTGGGGCATACAGGGTAACCATCTCTTCGAGTTCTGATGCCTTTGATGAAAAATCGGCAATAAAATCACTGTCGGTGCTGAAAAGCATCAGGCTTGTAGGGTTTATAAGACTGGCCAGCTCAAGAATTCCCTTAAGAGGAACATTCTTGTAGAGACGGCTGTCGACGATCATTGCCAGTCTGGCTTTTAGAAATTCAATCTTTCTGTTTGGTTTGTATGAACCGTGGGTGCCGTCGTTGCAGTCACTGCAGTGGTGATGTTCAGTCATTTAACTTCTCTGTGTTTGTTGTTTTTCCGTCGTTATTCCGGTGTTATGGAACTTTATTCAATGTTCCGAAAGTGGTCGCCGGCATGCTCCGGAGGCTTTAGTCAGCTGATGCCCGGAAGTCGTTTATGACGGCTTACGTGTCAAGGTATTATATGTGCTTATACGGGAAAATACAACATGACGTTCCGGGATTGGGATGCGACCTTTTTTCATTTTTATGTGACATGGAAGCCTTCATGCTGTGTTATTATTGATTCTCAGGTAGTAAGTGTTTTTGAGGTGTTAAAGTGCTGCACAAGGCCATATACGTGTTAAAGACGGCAACGTCGGTGGATGAGCTTCAGGCGATTCGTGAAGACCTGCTCGAGCTTTTTCCATTAATGAAAAGAGCCGTAAATTTTGATCAGAAGCATTACAGTCACCAGTATTTTCTTTGGGAACACAGTTTGCACACCGTACTTAATCTTCCGAGAAAACTGGATGATGACATGCTGTATCTTGCCGCTCTGCTGCATGATGTCGGCAAGCCCGACACCCAGTGTCGCGGAAAGAATCCGGATGACGTGAACATGCATTATTACGGTCATCCGCAGGTTTCCGAAAGTCTGGTTGAAACGGAAATCATTCCCGATTTGGAAAGCAGGGGATTCGTGCTGGAAGGCTGTGATAAAATCCGCCTGCTCTTTTATGTAAGACATCATGATGACAACATGCTGTCTGACAACAGTCGGGGAGCAAGTATCAGAAGTCTGATGGAAGAGGCCGGTGAGGAAACGTTCAGAAAACTGATGCTGCTTGAGCTTGCCGATGCATATGCCCATAATCTTATTGATATTGTGCGTGAGCGTATCCGTGTATGTGACGTGCTTGCCGGTGACTACTCCCGTCTGCTTGGTGATGAACTTTTTGCACAGTAGTCCGTAATGCGTTTTTACGATTGAGCGGATGTTTCAATCTATGACTTAAGTCGGGACAAAGTGTGATTTATTGCATTATTTAAGGCACATGGACAGATAATATTGCTGTAGTTGCTGTATATTCGGAAAATTGTGATATAATCCCGCCTGCATTATGCGGTAAACGTTTTTTTAGTATCTTTTTATATGAGTACCTCTTCAGTTTTTTTGATGATGATTCGTATTGAAACATCCTGTTGCAGGGAATGAGAATACTAGGTATATCTGCATACATCATTTGAGAGTGTACTTTAGTTAGAATAGGAACAGACAGACTGTCGGAGTTTCGGGGTTAACCCGGCATTAGCAGTGCGTAAAGATTCCGGAATGACGGGGAAGCGGTGACACTGAAGCCGTGCCCTTCGGAACGGAACACTCCTGACGGATGGATTTGAATATGGAAAACGAAAATAAATTTTCAACAGTTAAGGATATCGTTGAATTCCTGGCTGAAAAATTCCCTAAGTGTTTTGTTGTGAAAGGCGAATGTAAGCCTTTAAAGATTGGTTTGTTTAACGATTTGGCTGAAAGGGTTTGCGCTGAAACTCCTGAACTGTCCAAGACTCGTTTACGTCATGCTTTAAGATTCTATACCACCCGCTGGAATTATCTTGAAGCCTTTAAGGAAGGTGCCGCAAGAGTAGATCTCGACGGCAACGAGGTTGATACCGTTACCGCTGAGCAGGTTGAATACGCAACCAAGAATCTTGAAACTTCAAAGTCCGTGTTCGAACAGAAGAAAAAGAGCCAGAATGCGGGAGCCAAGCGTAAGTTCGTCAAGAAGCCTTTCAGAAAGACTGACGGTGAAAAGTCAGCTGAAGGTGCTGAAAAGCCGGCCAGAAACAGAAAGTTCAGCGGTGCTGCGCGTCAGAACCGCAATCAGAATTCAGGTGCCTACAAGGGCAACAGTATCGGTACTGAAAGTTTTGAACAGATCGATATTACCACGGTTGACGTGGGCAGCAAGGTACATGTACTTTGCGGCGGTACCAAGGCTGTTGAGGCAACCGTTATTGAAATGGCAAAGGATGTTGTCGGTGTTGAACTTGTAACCGGAATGGTTATCAGGGTAAGTCCTGATCGCATCGGCAGATAAATCCGTAAAAGCGTTACCGTAACAATCGCAGAGGTCAGCAACGTGATCTCTGCGATTTTTTTTGTCTCGCATGCTTAAAAAACTTTGAATTTACAAGTAAAATGACGACTTGAGATAAAATAATTAGGGCAGTACCCGGACGTAAAAGGCATGATGCCTGACGGGGAAACCGAACTGAGGGAAATTTGAGGAAATTTACATTTCGTTTCAGTTAAATAAGATTATCGCAGAATATACAGTTTCGAACATCCCGACGCGTAAAAGGATGTTTGATGAAAAATGCATTTTTAACTTGGATAAAATACTGTAAGGATATTCCCGTTACAGATAAACAGGCGATATAAATATGAAATATAATAAGAATAACGTGTTTGGTTATGGCTGGCGAAAACTGATACTGCCTTCTTTAATTGGGCTGGCGTTAAGTTGCGGACCGGTCTATGCCGTTGAAAAGGTTAAGCAGACGGTTCCTACCGTCAAGGATCTTCCTGAGCTTTCTGCTCAGCACAATCATTCACTTTCATGTAAGAGGGTTTCCAGTTTCTTTACCAGGTCCCATTACAAGGAGGTGATTCTGGATAAGAAATTCGCCGACAAGGTTATAGATTCATATTTATACGAAAATGATCGCATGCACAGTCTTTTTACCCAGAGTGAAATAGATGACATGTATGCTCACGCCAATGACGTTTTATCCGCAATGACGGTATGTCGCCTTGATTATCCTTTTGAACTGTACAGCAGCGTCATTAAGCGTAAGTTCCAGCGTCTCAGATATTATCTGAGTGTTCTTGACAAGCCGGTTGATCTTGCAGGCAGTGATACTCTGGACAGTGACCGCAGTAAGCTGCCGGCCCTGAAAACCCAGACTGAACTGGAACATCTCTGGTACAAGCTTGTGGTTAATGACATCATTAAGCTGATGCTTAACGGAAAGAGTGAGGAAAAGGCCAGAGAGCTTCTGAGAAAGCGCTATACCAACCAGCTCAGAATTCTGACGGAATCAAAGAGTGAGGATGCATTCAGTGCTTTTGAGAATGCTTTTGCTCATGCCATAGATCCGCATACTTCCTATCTGTCACCTGATGACAGTGCCAAGTTCATGGATGAAATGAGTCTTGCAATGGAAGGTATCGGCGCCGTTCTGACCAAGGAAGACGATTACGTTAAGATTGTTTCCCTGATTCCGGGCTCTCCGGCGGAGATGAGCAAAAAGCTTAAGCCTAATGACTATATTATAGGTATCCGCCAGCATGACGGTAAAAACAACAAGATGCTCGATGTCATCGGCATGCGTCTTGAGGACGTTGTACCAATGGTTAAGGGCAAGAAGGGCTCAAAGGTTACTCTGGAGATTCAGAGAGATACCGGTGGCAAGATAACCACCTTCACCGTTGATCTCGTTCGCAGCCGCATTCGTCTTGAAGACAGCGCAGCCAAGGCTGAGGTTAAGGATGTAGGCGGTCGCAAGGTTGGCGTGCTTACCGTAAAGAGTTTCTATGTTAACCTTTATCAGGATATAGACAAGGAACTCAAGAAGCTCAATGATGAGAATGTTGAGGCAGTTGTTCTTGATTTAAGATTCAACGGCGGCGGTGCTCTTAACGAAGCCATTCTTTCAACCGGTCTGTTTATCGACAATGACGCTTTCGTTCAGGTTAGGGACGGGGTTGGTAACGTTGCCGTAAGAGGCGATATTACTCCTGGCGTCAGCTACAATGGTCCGCTGGTTGTTCTCACCAACAGATTAAGTGCCTCTGCTTCGGAAATCATGGCAGCTGCGCTGCAGGATCTCGGCAGAGCAGTAATTGTTGGCGATACCACTTTCGGCAAGGGAACGGTACAGCAGAGCCGTCCGCTGGATCGCATTTTTGACTATAACAGCGAACCTCTCGGCAGCATTCACTATACCATTGCCAAGTTCTACCGCATAAACGGCGGCAGTACCCAGATTAAGGGCGTTCAGCCGGACATCATGTTCCCTAAGATGATTAGCTATGACATTGTGGGTGAAGAGAATGAGCCTAATGCTCTGGAATGGGACGTAATCAGTTCAGTTAAATATGATTCCAAGAATATGAAGGGATACATTACTGAACTATCATCTCTTCATGACAAGCGTATCAAGGACAATGAGCTGTTCAGGGATCTGACCAAGGCGGAACAGAAGATGCGTGCCGAATACCAGTCCGGTACAAAGATTTCTCTCAATCTTGAAGAGAGAAAGAAGGAGAGGGAAAAGGATGATGCCGAACTTCTGGAGATGGTCAACAGAAATCTCAAGGCTTCTGGAAAACCTTCTGTAAGTAATGTTAAGGATCTTCCTTCAGGCTATGAGCCTTTTGACAGCTATCTTGATGAAAGTATGAGAATAGCGCTCGATCTTGCGGATCTTGAAAAAAAGAATCTCGCAACCGTGAAAAAGTAGGCTCAGTCTGAGTTTTTCGGATAATTAAAACCTCGGGTATAAAAACAATACCCGAGGTTTTTTCTTTGTTTGGAGAAAAATTTTTTTCTTGTGATGATAATTTGTTAAAGCAGTGTATAATGTGATTACTGTGAGCTGATGCAAAATAATTCAATTATTTAAAATACAAGATATAAAAATTATATTGTGTATTTTTGTCAGAAAGCATGTTTAATGAAAAATATATACATGATATACATATCTAGTATAAAATAATAGAGTATTAAAAGTTTTAAAGGGAGGAAATATGGCGGTAATCAGACAGGAAAAGAGAAGATTGGATTATCAGAAGCCTGATTTTACAATCACTGACATAGATCTGACATTCGACCTGGATCTTACCGCTACCGTCGTTACGGCCGTAAGCAGGGTAAAACGTCTTACCACTGACGGCGATAAGCCTCTCGTTCTTGACGGCGATTCACTGAAGCTGCTGGAAGTAAGGCTTGACAGCAGGGAGTGCCTCTATAACGAAACTTCCAATTCCCTAACAATTGAAAATGTTCCTGATGAATTTGAGCTTACCGTAAAAACGGAAATCAATCCGAAGGATAACTCTGAGCTGATGGGGCTTTACGTTTCCGACGGAAAGTTCTGTACCCAGAATGAGCCGGAAGGATTCAGAAGAATAACATTCTTTACGGATCATCCTGATGTGCTGGCCAGATACACTACCCGCATCAGAGCTCCTGAAGGGGCCTATCCGTATATGCTCTCAAACGGCAATCTCATAAGTGACAGTGTTGCCGACGGTATAAGGACCGTTACATGGGAAGACCCGTTCCCGAAGCCTTCATATCTTTTTGCTCTGGTTGCCGGTGATTTTGATGAACTGCACCGTGATTTTGAAACCATGAGCGGCAGACACGTTGATGTTTATCTCTACGTTGACAAGGGGCAGGCATCATGCGGTACCGTGGCCATTGAATCCATTCTGAAGGCCATGCAATGGGATGAAAAGAGATTCGGTCTTGAATATGATCTGAACAGATTTAACGTGGTTGCCGTGGATTTCTTCAATGCGGGGGCCATGGAGAACAAGAGTCTGAATATTTTTAACTCAAAATATGTTCTTGTTGACGCAAAATCAGCCACTGATACCGATTTTGAAAACGTGCTTTCGGTAATAGGTCATGAATATTTCCATAACTGGACAGGTGACAGGGTGACATGCCGTGACTGGTTCCAGCTGAGCCTTAAGGAAGGTCTTACCGTATTCAGGGATCAGGAATTCTCAAGTGATCTGTGCTGTCGTCCGATTGAAAGAATTAAGGCGGTGAACGTCATCAAGGGACCTCAGTTTGCGGAGGATGCCGGTCCTATGGCACATCCGATTCGTCCTGATTACGTGATGGAAATGAATAACTTCTATTCCGTCACCGTTTATGACAAAGGTGCGGAGGTCATCAGAATGATTCATACCATTCTGGGCGAGGATTTGTTCCAGAAGGGCATGAAGCTGTATTTTAAGCGACATGACGGTTGTGCCGTAACCTGCGAAGACTTTGTGGCCGCCATGGAGGATGCCTCCGGAATCAGCCTGAAACAGTTCCGAAACTGGTATTCTCAGGCCGGAACTCCGTGTGTTTCCGGTTCTCTGTCATATGACGGCAATATGAAGCAGGCTACATATACGTTCAATCAGACTACTCCGGCAACTCCGGGACAGCCTAAAAAGGAACCGTTTGTAATTCCGTTAAGCATGGCTCTCTATGCGTCTGATGGCAGAAGGATACCTCTGAAGCGTGACGGTAAAGAAGTGTCCGAGGTTCAGCTGCTTACCGAGGAGCATAACGTAATCGTGTTTGATGATGTTCCTGAAAGGCCTGTTACCGCACTTCTTCAGAATTTCAGTGCTCCGGTGAGGATAGAATATCCTTATGCTCAGGGGGAACTTGAAACTCTGCTCAAGTGCGCTGATGATCCGGTGGTAAGATACGAATCTATGCAGAATATCATAAACAGTTATATTGTGCTCAATACCGTTAATGCCCAGAGAAGACTTCCGTTTACCCATTCAGAGCTTGTTGTTCAGAGTGTGAGATACATTCTTGAGGAATCCGGTCTTGATAACAGGTTTAAGGCTTATATTCTGCGCATACCTCCGGTAAGCACTTTAATGAGCCTCTTCACCGCAATAGATCTGGATGCCATTACGGCTTCACGCAAGGAGCTCGTGAGAGTACTTGCCGTTGAGCTGTTTGATTTGTGGGAAAAGCTGTATCTTAAACTTTCTGCCGATCTTAAGAACAGAATTGCCTCAGGTACCGCATACGAATGCAGTGAGGAGCAGATAGGTTCCCGTGATCTGACCAGGGTGGCTCTGAATTTTTATGTTAAGGGACTGATTCTTCGTGGCGAAGACAGAAAGGCAGGAGAAACTGTTGCCCAGCATTATGCAGTTTCCGACAATATGACTGACAGTCTGATTGCACTTAATGCGGCTACTTTACACAATCTTGAATCAAGACACGGAATCCTGAAGGATTTTGAGGAAAAGTGGCAGGATAATCCTCTGGTATTTGACAACTACTTTAGGGCGGTGGCTTCAGCGCCTTATCCTGAAACGATGGAAAATGTTAAGAGTCTGATGAATCACAGATGCTTTGACATTACCAATCCTAACAGGGTTAGGGCACTTCTTGGAACGTTCTCAATGCAGAATACCGAATGCTTTAATGAGATTAGCGGTGCCGGGTATGAATTCATTACGGAAATTCTGATTAAACTGAACAGTACGAATCCGCACGTCGCTGCAACCATAATGACTCCGATGCTTAATCTCAACCGTCTTGACAACAGAAGAAAAGGCCTTATTACTTCATGTTTCAACAGGCTTCTGCACATTGAAGGTCTGAGTGACTCTATTTTTGAAAAGATAGACAGGGCATTTAAGCAGTAGTAATACTGTGAATCCGGAGATATTTCTCCGGATGGTTCAGTAAAAAAGTTTTTAAGATTCGGTCCGGGCATCAGCCCGGACTTTTTTTTGGAGAAGGGAACCGGCAAAGACAGGGGATCGGATAAACGCCCGAATTTTTGTTGCAGACAGCCTTTTTGCAATAGTAACGTACTGTTATTATGATAAAATGAACTCGCCGGATGGAGCAGGCGGTATCAGCCGTGAAAATCCATTTACGAATCTGAGAATTTTTAATCAAGGAAAATAAAATATGCTTTATTCTCTGTATCAGCCGTTAATAAGACCTTGTCTTTTTACCATGGATCCTGAAAAAGCTCATCTTCTTACCATGAAAATGATGAGCATTGCATCACGCAGTCCTCTTCTCACCAGTCTCGTTTCCCAGAAGGTTGAATCAAGACCGTGCAGGGTAATGGGACTTGATTTTCCTAATCCGGTAGGGCTTGCCGCAGGACTGGACAAGGATGGTGAGGCCATTGATGCTTTTGCGGCTCTGGGATTCGGTTTTATTGAAGTGGGAACCGTAACTCCGAAGCCTCAGCCAGGTAATGATAAGCCTAGACTGTTCAGAGTACTTCCTGCGGAAGGGCTGATTAATCGTATGGGCTTTAACAACCTTGGTGTGGATCATCTCGTAGAGAATATCAAGAAGTCACGCTACAAGGGAATTCTTGGTGTAAATATCGGTAAGAACAAGGTTACACCGATTGAAGAAAGCGTAAATGACTATCTGTACTGTCTTGAAAAGGTTTATAACTACGCTTCATATGTGGCAGTAAACATTTCTTCTCCTAATACACCTAATCTGCGTACACTGCAGCTTGGTGACGCACTTGTTGAGCTTGTTCAGGCACTGAAGAAGAAACAGCATGAGCTTGCCGTAGCGAATAACAGATATGTTCCGATTGCAATCAAGATCGCTCCTGATCTTTCTGATGAAGAAATAGAGAATATCTGCAGGATATTCCTGGAAAACGATGTGGACGGCATCATCGCTACCAATACTACTCTTGATCGTGAAATGATTGCGAACATGCCTCATGTAACGGAAGCAGGGGGGCTGAGCGGCAAACCTGAATTCAGAAAGAGTACTGATGTTCTGGCAAAGATTAATAAAATTATCAATGGTCGTATTCCGATTATCGGCGTAGGGGGAGTTGATTCTCCGATGGCTGCGGCAGAAAAAATTAAAAACGGGGCATCACTTATTCAAATATATTCCGGTTTTATTTATAAAGGTCCGGAGTTAATTAAGAATATCGTGAACTACTTATAATTATTTAATAATAATTTTGGTAATTTAAGTTAAATAACTTTTTTGGGGTTGATTTAAAATTAAATAACGTTTAAACTCGAAAATAAGTAAAGCATTTATTTACGAGGTTTGACTAATAATGGTTAATTACGTTAAGTTTGATGAATGGAATAAGTTCAGGTGGCATTACGATGCCAAGAGCGACAGACTGTGCGTTACAATTATTACAAACGTCGGAGAAGCTGTTGGACAGACTCTTCTCAGCAAGGTAAATATCTGCGATAAGGCTTTAGGTGTAAACTACTTCACTAAAGATGATAACGAATGTTATCACGACTTTATGAATCGTCTGTCAGATTTATCCTTCTCTTATAATGACAGAAGCATGATTTCATTCAATGCCGTGGCAACAAGACGTTTTCATAAGGAAATGAAACCAGTAGACGCCATATTCAGGAAGTTTGAAGCCGGAAGAGCTCCCGAAGTCGGGGAAGTGGTTCTGGCTTTTCCTCAGTATACTCTGAAAGATAGTGGTAGCTTTCAGGAAGGCGACTTCATGGTGGTTGAAGTAGATGAAGAAAACAGAAACTGTTATTTAATGCAGATCAACCAGAATCCGCTGGTAGTCGGAGAAACGGCAAAGGATAAAGCTGATATATCCCTTAAGATGGGAACCTGTATAAGGCTCTCCTTTGACCGAATTGTAAAGGTTGCTTCATTAAATTATTCACTGATTAAAACTCTCAATATAGCTTAGGCTAGTCTTTGCCCCCCGGAGATGTTTTTTCCGGGGATTTTTTTGTCTTTATAGAATACCGTATCCCGTATATCACCCCGAGTATGGAGTCTCGCTCAGAGACGTGTTATTGGGGCTGTATCCCTATTTGTTATCTGCATAAAGGACTGGATGTAAAAGGTCCTTATGGCTCGATTTTTCTCGTATTTATACTGAATATTTCACTCCCCCTCCGGTTTACTGAATACTTCCGTACTGAATTTGTGTGGCTGTATCCAGCAGCATCTGATTCATTATGTATGCAGCTGCTTGTTCTGGGTAAGAGAAGGCGCAGCCTGTACGCATATGAGTATCTGGTGCTGCGGATGAGCAGGTATGTGTTAAAACCTTCAAAAGAACGGAATCGGCAGGGGTGAGTCTTGCGAAGATGGATACACGGCTGCTGATGAAGGGTTCAGCCGGGTTTTAGGGAACCGGGTATGAGGTATAACAGAAGATGTATAGAGAAGAGGGGTAATAGCGAAAGGGAGTATGTCTTAATTATTTACAGTGTAATTTACAGTATATATTACATGTAATTACACGTTATTTAAAATGAATCTTCGGTGTTTGAAGAGCCTGGAAAACGAAGTGGGTTTAATAAAAACAGAAATAAAAATGTATAATATTAATCTAAAGTTATTTAACGGTAATTTAAATAATATGGGAGTAGTTTATTTTAAATAAAAATAGTTTTATAAAAAATATATATGGTTAATTTAGAATTAAATTCAATGGGTAATTAAATAAGAAATATTTTAAAAATCAAATATTAAATAACATATTGGTTTTAATATTTTTAATTATTTAAAATTAAATAAGAATTTAAATAAGCAAAAGAACAAAAATATTAATGAAAAAACCATTGATTTTAGGGATTTTTTACTCTTTTGGGCTGACACCATTCACACATTAATCATAAAAAACACAGGTTATATTATAACTATTAATCATATAAAAAGCGCGGAATTTAGCCAAAAATGTATGTTTCTTTCATTTTGATACAAGGAACTATTTATGATGAAAACAGTTTTCAGTGAATCACAAAGCCGTATATATGTGAGAAGTTTAATAACTGACTTGTGTTCTCCGTAAGTCTGATTTATGGCGTCATATGGTCTCTTATGCGGGCTCATATGCATTAATATTGAAAAACGTGCATGGATGCATTTGATGACAAAGATCGGTGCAGAATACCGGATTAGTATCTGAAGCAGAATTCCGTGCTGTTTTTCTAATTATAAAAATTCTGAATCTCTCCAACGGGTTTTTGGAATGTTTAAGCCTGTTTTATGGCGGTCAGGTACTGGTGATATGAAGATACTGCAGCTCTGGATGTTCTAAATTATAACCGGAGCTGTTTTGGAACAGGTTAGGATCGGATGCCGGGATATAATCTTCCGGTTCTGTCAGACTGTTTTTTTAGGCTTTTTGTTTATCTGAAGAAAATCTCGGAAGGCTAAGGGCGGGGGTTGGTCGGGTTTTAATTGTACTTGATGTTATGGGATAGGTTTTCTCCGGCCATGTGTATCGTGTATGGGTGGTTAGGAGGTGTGCTGTTGCCAGAGACATGTGGCTATGGAGTCTTCCTGAATTGGATGTATCGGTTTTATAGGGCTTTAATGCAGCTGCAGGTTTGGTCCTTTGATGCGTTTTCAAATTCCATTGGAATGTAGAGATGAAGCTTTATGTGTTTTTAGTGATGATTTGCCGGCAGAATTCCGTGTTGTTTATCCGGTTGTTCCTGGTTTTGTCTGGAAACGTTCTGTTTAAGATTTATCCTCCTGTACCATGGGTTTCTGAATCAGTTTTGTTCAGAGGCTTTGCCATGATTCGTACTGCTGTTCTTGTGTAAAATACCGTTTTAAACGACTCCGGCAATTGCCTTTATCTGTATTTAATGATTTTAGAGCTGATTAAAAAATGAATGGTGACGGGGCAGTGGTTTAGATAGGGGAAGATAGGAGACTGATGCTGAATCCGTATTTGTTTTGTCTTCCGGTGTGGTACTAGGGATGAATGTTTGGTTTTTCTGTATATAAAAAGAATCACCCGCATAAAGCGGGTGAAATATACCACATACAATAAGAGATTTTATTATATTAAGCTACCTTGTAGCCTGAAGCTTCAGTTATGCTTGATACATTATTGGTACTTTCATCTGCGTCGCTTTTGGATATCAAGGCGCGAATCCAGTTTTCAAGCATAGAATCTTCGTTGCCTGACTGTTTAACGGCGAAGATATCATGAATCTGGCAGGTTTCGCACTTTTCACCATTGGTGTTGTTGAAGCAGCTTACAGCATGGAAGCGTGAAGCCTTAACTTCAGAGTCGGTAACTACGAATGTTACGAAACGTCTTACGCCGTCGTTAATATTACTGTGATTGCGGTAGAGCTTGTAGCTGAAGAAGCTCTTATCATGCCACCACTTAAGGAATGAAACTGGTTCAACCACAAGGATCATTTCGGCTGGCTTGTTGTTCAGACGGAACTGGAAAACGATGCCGTTGATCTGAGAAAAACCTTCTGCACTCTTGCCTGCAACCTTACTTGAGTTTAAGTCACCAACAGTTACGTCGCTGATGCTTTCAACTTCTAAAGTATCAGGTAAATCCTTGATGATTGATTCGATGAAATTCTGAGAAGCTTCTGAGCTTTCAACTAATTTGCCCAGAATCTCGGTATTGAGTTCGTAAAGTTTTGCTGTCATGGTTGTTACTCCTTCTCTTATTGACCTGTTTTTGGATTATCTCGGTGGTATTCAAGATTATCCAACAGTGCATATCCCTTGCACATTTAAATTATTTCAAATACGGAAATCTTTTTCAAACAATCTTTTTTTATTTTGATTTGTTCTGTGAAAACGTTCACAAATGGTGTTTTACCGAATTCTCGTATCCGAAATAAAGACTTTTCGAATGAGCTTATTGTATTACATAAATTATTTTTTTTCATCACTGAAAGCCGACTTTTTTCTTGATTATCTTGTTAAAAATAAGTTAAATTCAAGGGCTTTTGTTATTATTGGTGATTAATACCCTTAATTAATCTTTTCTATATCTACTCAATTAATAAATTTTTTCTTTGGTTTTTTCTCCCTGCTGTCGTCTTTTTTTGATGTGTTTTCACTGTCTGAAAATTGGTGGTTTTGTAAACGGTTTTATGTTTTGATGCGTTTGCTATTCCATACATTCTTGACTTTTTTGTTGAAAAATAAGGCGTTGTGGCATCTGCCACCGGTTAATGTCCGTTCAGCTGTTATTTTTTACCTGATGTTCTTTTTCGAATGAAGAGGTTGGTCGTTCTCATGGTTCTTTGATGATGCGTCCAGATGCTTCTGATGATTAATATTTTGGAATGTCTGTAAATGTTAAATAAATGTAAATTTACTAGATTCAGACTGAAATAAAATTAGTAAAAACGTGACAATTATCAAGTTTTGTTTTAAAAATAGACTGTTTTTGAAAGTATTTTTTCTGTTATCTGTTTCCTTTTTAATCTTTTTTGGCAATTTTTAGACCTCTTTTTTGCTGTTTTTTCTGGTTTGTTTTTCTTTTTCCAATACCTTTATCCGGAATTTCTTCAATTTTTTCCTGCTGTTTTTTTCGTTTTCCTGTGTTTGTGCTGAAGTGTTGTCTTATGTCATGTCTCCGGGAAATGTTTTTTGTTCTGCGTGGTTTTAAGGTCTGCAAGATTGTTTTTTAAGTACGTCATATCCTTTAAGTTTGTTTTTTATACAGTTGGAATATATGCTGTTGTCGCATTTCACAATACAGCCCTCTTTATTTTTATATTGTCTTTCATATGCGTTAGAATCATTGTTAGGGGGAGATAAACGTATTCTTTCTGCTTTGCGGAAACAATATTTAATCCATAAAGAAGTCTGCCATCTGCACCTGAGGCTTTTTCATCATATTCCGCAGGAATGATTGAAGTCATTCCGAAAGCCGGAGCCGTAATTCTTTATCCCTTCCGTATGCAGGCACACGCCGGGGAGCGTTTGACCTGTGCCAGCCGGATTTCTGCGTTTTTGGGAAAAGCCCGGCATTGTTCCTTTATATGGTAATGTGTGGATATAAACCGATGTCACCCGTGCATATCCATATATATGAGCATTCCCCCTTATATATGACATAAACAGGAAAAGCATGCAGGCAGTCGCCGGCATCATTCAGAGGACGATTAAAATGAGCAATTTTGAAGAAAGAATACTTGTCGGGATCATAGATCCTCATACATATGTTACAAAATCAAACAATAAAGATTGTTCATACGTGGACATTGCTTTTGAGCAGTTTACGGAAGAATATGACAAAACCCGGCACGAGAGATACGGAATTGTCAATCAGGAGAAGTTTCTGGATGAGGTGCCGAAGGTGTTTCTGACATCCAATGCCAAAAACTCAATAGCAAAATTCGGAGAGGAGCATCTGATACGGCTCATTGCAAATACGTCTCCTGAGGAGCGGGGATGCAAATATACGGTACATAATGAAAAAATGAGCAAGGTTGATCCCTACGATTTTGTGGAAATTGTAGAACCAAGGATTGAGAACCTCTTTGCGACCGAAAGGGTTGCCTCTATGAAATACAGACCGAGTACAGACTATGTCGTGGTTAAGTGTACTAAATTCATAGTGGATAAGGAGGATTTTCCGTTTGTCAGTAAAACAGAGGAATTTTTCAGACGGGAGGATGCGGAAAAGTACCTTAAGGACTGTTTTTACTCCACATATGGTGAAATTACCCTGGATAATGCGGGTAGTTTCATTGCGAATAACATCCATGCCGTAACCGAACTGAACAGAAGATTCTTCAGCAGCATTAATAAAATTGTATGTTCCGATCTGACTCATGAGGAGTTGGGAAGTGAGAAACCTGATGAGAACAGAATCAGGGAATCTGTCAGAGAAGGTCTTAAAAAGCTTTCTGAAGATAATGGATTCCTGTCCTATACTGCTGCCAGGGTGGCAAATGGCATCAGAGCCAAAGTCGGCGTTGAGAACGCCCTGTCAAAATTGTGTCATGGTAGTGATGATGACTCTGTAGAGGAGTGTTCTGATAAGAATTCTGAGGATGTTGCTGTTACCGGGAATGATTCTGAAAAAGAATCTGTCATGGCAGCGGAGCCTGCAGTAGCGATAGGTGTGCAGACTTCAGGGACAGTTTCTGTTTCTGACAGGGAGTCAGCTGCTGAATCCCCTGCGTCTTCTGCAGCTCCGGTTTCACAGACCGCTGTTCCTAAGGAAAAGGCCGGTACCGGATCATTTGCCGAAGGTCCCGGCGGGCGCAGTAATGAATATATTATTACCGAAACCACCTACAGAGCTGATACCGAGAAATGGAAATACGGATATCTTAAAGGCAGGGCTGAAAGCTGTTCTTCTGAGGATCCGGTAATTAACGCACTGACTGAATCAATGGATTTTACCATTATTAATAAGACTGCTGAAGGCTCCGGAGCAAATTCTCTCGGTAAAGCGGTAAACAAGGTAACCAGGGAAATCAGACGCTCATACAGGGATGAGTTTCCTTCCGGGCACGGGATTCTGGGGATTGTCGAAGAGGAAGAGGAGGAAGAGATTCAGATTCCTGAATATGGAGATTCCATGTCCAAGGTGGATATTCCCGTGTTCTCAGACAAACTGCTGTCTCTCATAAAAACAAGAAAGGTTCTGCTTGGACCTTTTGTTGTCGGAAAATTCAAGCAGACTGAAGACGGTGGAGAATATTCATGTGAATGTGTGCTGAACATTCCTGACAAGCGCTGTCAGCTTGCCGTTAAGGATGACATGAATTCCTGCGTCAAGTCCGTGGAATACGATCTTCTTCAGGATTACATAAAAGAGGTTAATGTTAACGGTATTGTCAGAAGGTATCTGGTACAGATGCCGGTACAGAGCTGGCTTAACAGTGGCAGGAAGCATGATCTTATCGACGACAAGAAGCTTATTGATAATTATGCACCGACTCTTCTCAATCCGGTATTTAAGGATCTGAATATAAATCAGCTGTCCAAGGTTAAACAGAATATTCAGGGACTGTCTCTTTTTAAGAATGAACATGATCGCGTAACGAGATGTTTTAACATCCTTCAGGGTGTTGTTGAGTTCGATAATGAACGAAACAGGTTTTTCAGCATGCTGATGAAGACTTCAAAGTTCCAGGAGTTCTTCAATACCTACATTAATGAAAACCTTGAATCCATCCTGGCAAACTACCGCAAGGATCTGTTCAGTAATGTCAAAAAGGAGAAGGACAGAGAGCAGAAGGAGCTTGAACGCATCAATTCTGAAATAGCTCAGAAGAAAAAGGTTCTGAATTCTCTCAAAAACAGGGTTGAGTCCGAGGAGCAGTCTGCAGAGGACTCAAAGGATACTGCCGCCGTGGCTGCAAGAGATTCCAAGATTCAGGTCAAGGTTAAGGGCAAAATCGTATCCTCTGAGGAGCATGAGGCTTTAAAGTCTGAATACAGAAAGCTTATGAATGAGTACGAAAGCCTTAAGAAGCAGGTGGATGAGCTGCGCAGAACCAAGGACAATATAGATGAGGAGCTGAACCATTCATTCGCCGATCTCAGTTCCCGTTATCTGGAGATGCATTCCATGCTGAAGGCTTTCACCACACCAAGACAGGTTAAGGAAAGCAGTTTTAATTTTGACAGCGGTGTGCCATCAATCATTAATATAGATAACCTTAATAAAGGAAGGAAGAGATACATTGAGGAACTGCTGAGCTCAATGAAGAGTTACGGTCGCTCCATTTCCGTTGAGAAACTAGTATCCATGGTGGTTACAATAGCCCAGAATCAGTTTACCATTCTGGCAGGGCTTCCGGGCTCAGGTAAGACTTCCTTTGTTAAGACCATGGGTAAGGCTCTTAATTTGGGGAATCGTCTGCATACCATTCCCGTAGCCAGAGGCTGGACATCTCAGCGGGATATAATGGGGTACTGGAACAGTCTTACCAGCAGTTTCCAGCCGGCCCCAACAGGTCTGTGGGAGCTTCTGACGACTCTGGATGCCGAGAAGAACATGAACGGCGTAACCCCTGCCATTCTGCTTCTTGATGAAATGAATCTGTCTTCTCCTGAACATTATTTTTCATCATTCATGCAGCTTGCCGATGCTGATACGGCTGCTGAAAGAAAGATCTTTACCGGTTCACCTGAAAAGGCATATCTGACAATTCCTTCATATCTGCGTTTTGTCGGAACCGTAAACAGTGATGATACCGTAAACATCATGTCTGCAAGAATGCTGGACCGCTCTGCCGTTATCCTTTTTGATGAAAAGCCGAGCCAGAGTGATGACAACAGAACAACAAAGATTATCCCTCATGCAATGCAGACCACGTACAGTGCTGCAGACTGGATGTCTCTGTTTGATACGGAAGATGGCAGAATTCAGAACAAGATGTATGCCGTACTGAATGATGTTGAGGAGATTCTCTACAAGGATGACAGTAAGCTAGGTCAGAGAATCGTTGTGTCATACAGAAAGCATCAGCAGATTATAAATTATCTTTCAGTGGTTGATCCTCTGCTGGCATCACTGAAGAACTGTGATAATGAAACCATAGCAATGGATTTTGCCATTAAACAGTTCGTGCTGCCGATGATTAACGGCTTTGGTGAAAGTTTCGGTAACCGCCTTGAAGAGCTTCTGAATATTCTGGATAAGTATAATCTCACTGAATCCCAGACCGTACTGCAGAGAATTATTTCCGAGGGTGAAGACCGCATGAACAGCTATCAGTTCCTGGCATAGACGTAACGGAACTGTCTGGTCCACATTAATTAATGTAAGGAGCTGTTTATGTTAGACGTTAAGTTGGCGGTTTCGGAGCACACTAACCAGGAAAACAGAAAGATCTATGACGTGGTTAGTGATGATTCCGCACTGAGATTTGATTCGGAAACGGGTTTTCTGGAAATCCCCGAGGACTATTATCTTGATATTTATATCCGTTATACCGAGGTTCTGGAAGGGGATCTGGAGGATATAAGTCCGAGAATTGTAATCGGTGAGGACAGTTATTACTGCGGATTTCTGTCCGAAGAGGGACTCTGGCATCTTGAATGGAGGCCGGAGCTGGCTCACTGCGGCCGTCCGTTTTTCGGGCTGCCGGGTGTTCATGAAATCAGAATTCAGAGTTTTCTTGACAGAGAAGAGTATTTTGAGGAGTCTTTTCAGGTCGAGGTTCTGGCCACAAGGGCGCGAGCAAGGGAAATAACCACGATACTGGATTTCATAAATGATGACTACGATGCCATTTCTCAGATGTGTCTGGACGGAAATCCTGAAAATAACGGGGTCATTGCCGATCTTATCAATGAGGCGGAAAGAACATATATTCTATGTAAAAGTCTGTGGAGCGTGCTGTTAAGACAGCTGAGATACATTCTTGAACCGAGACTTGATGTAACTCCTAATGGTCTGCCGAATTCTCCGGAGGCCATACACTGGCTGTCTCTTAACAGTGATGCGGTTGCTCTGTGTTCTCCGTATGAGCAGACCTTTCAGATAAACAATATGCCGGTCAAGACGGAGTTTGCGGCAGAAGAGAAAATGATACCTTCTTACAGGCTTTTTGAGAATCTGGTAATTGCCGGATTCATAAATCACATCAGAATGAAGCTGAGTGCCGTAAAGGATTTTATCAACGGACATGAGCAGAGTCAGCAAAGGCCTGACGGAGAATCTCTGACGTATCCCGGCTATTGCCGATATTCCGGAATCGTGCACGGAGTTCTGTCCAAGAATCTCCAGAATCAGTACAGCAGGGTTATGAACCTTCTTGACGGTTTCTACAAGCTGTACACCAGTTTTGAGAAGGTAACCGGAATAAATTATCTTGATAAGCCGCTGATGCCCAGAATCACACCTTTTGTGGCAAGAACTCTAGTTTACCGCAAACTGTTTGAGCAGGTGGCTAAATGGTACGGTGTCAGTGCGGTTACGCTGACTCTTAATGATTTTACGTCTCATTTCAAGAAGATAGAGAAACTCTATGAGTTCATGGTTCTTTCCAGAATAGTAAATGTTGTCAGCCAGCTGGGGGGAATCTGTGTTTCCCGCGAATGGCATGACATGTCCGTGGATCATTTCGGCGGAAGAGTGGCCGAGCGCCCTCTCAGTGAACCTTTTAATTACTACCGGTGGCTTTCAGAGAACAAGGAGTATACGCTTGAGCTGTGGTACGAACCTAAGATCTTTACTGTCGGCAGAACTGACGACGAGGAACCGATGGTTGTGTGCAGTAAGAACTATGGTAGAGATTTCTACTACACACCGGATTTTGTCATCAGAATCCGGTGGGAGGCTTCTGGGTTTGTGGATTATCTCATCATGGATGCTAAATACAGCTCTTATGATACGGTAAGAAAAGCTTCCCTGCCAATGCTGGTCAATAAGTATATGAACAGCATCCGCGTAAAGAACGCCTTGGGTTTTGACAGCGGCATAAGAGGAGTTCTTGCGATTTATTCAAGAGGTAATGTAAATCGTTTCTCCGAGTATGCGTCCGTTCATGATCTTGACAGTGAGTATCCGGTATTTCCTTCGATTGCAGGCGTGGCGGTAAGGCCTGTAGCAGACAAGGAAAAAAATGAAAAGAACATAAAGGAGTATCTGTCACTTTTTATCGGCAATCTCAGAAAGGTTCATCATGCTGAATATGAGAGAGTCATTAAGCTTGCCAGAAGGCTTCAAGGTGAAGATTCCGTAAAATAAGCCTGATAAAAAGAATTGAACAGCCGGTATTATGCGGTCACGCTATTGCTCTCTATGTCCGATAGCGGGGCTTTTATTACTGTCTTTATTTACGTGTAGGCAAAAGCTTCTTGTGACAGGCAGATGAAAGAAAAACGGTAATTCTGCGAAAACAGAGAAATATAGAGAAAACAGACAATAAATCCTAATGACTAACTGCTGAAATGTTTTAAAAGACTGATGAAGATAAAGATTTGAAAGGCATTTTGAAAAGATGGTCGGCGATGCAGGGTTCGAACCTGCGACCCTCTGGTCCCAAACCAGATGCGCTACCGGGCTGCGCTAATCGCCGAGTCTCTTATGGATTTATTTCGAATGGTCGGCGATGCAGGGTTCGAACCTGCGACCCTCTGGTCCCAAACCAGATGCGCTACCGGGCTGCGCTAATCGCCGTACCTCGAAAGTGTGTTCATTATATATCTTTAATTTGATTGGTCAAGCTTTTTTGTTCCGTACGCTTGATAATTAACCAATTGAACGCGGTTTTAAAACTGTCAGATGTTTTTTTGCACAAAATGTGTGGAAATACGTCCGACTGACACCGTATTTCCTTTCTGAACAGCATGAAAGTTAAGTTTAATCCTGAGTATGGATGATTCTTTGTCTGACAACAGGTTTTTATAGACGGTAAACTGACATTTTTCGGAAAAGAACATTTGTCAGACGGCGTGGAATGTGTATATATGCAGTGAGAAAAAACAATGTATGATTTATATCTTGTTTTTTTAAAATTAAGAAAAAATTTTTTTCAGTTATGATACACTCAAATGGAAGGAATTCGTTTTTTCATGCGCTGTAGGGGCTTTTCTGATTTATAAATTCGGAGACTGTCATTTTTCATGAAAGCGGATGATTGTATCTTTGAAGAGGAGTAAATTATCATGGCTAGTATAAAAGGAACACAGACTGAGAAGAATATTCTCAAGGCTTTTGCCGGCGAATCTCAGGCCAGAAACCGCTACACCTATTATTCAGGTGTGGCCAAGAAGGAAGGTCTTGTGCAGATTAGTGCAATCTTTGAGGAAACCGCAAATCAGGAAAAGGAACATGCAAAGCGTCTGTTCAAGCTCCTGGAAGGCGGTGTTGTTGAAATTACCGACAGCTATCCTGCAGGTATTATCGGTGAAACCCTTGATAATCTGAAGGCTGCGGCAGCAGGTGAAAATGAGGAATGGACTCACATGTACCCTTCATTTGCCGCTACTGCAAGAGAAGAAGGTTTCCCTGCAATTGCCGCAATTTTTGAAGCTATTGCCGTAGCTGAAAAGTGCCATGAAGAACGCTATGTTACCTTATACAACAATCTGATGGAAGGCAAGGTGTTCAAGCGTGGTGACAAGGTTATCTGGCGTTGCAGAAACTGCGGTTACATTCATGAAGGTACCGAAGCACCAAAGGTTTGTCCTGCATGTGCTCATCCACAGGCTCACTTCGAAGTGTACGAACCTCTTAAGTAGGATTGTACCGTTCCGGTGTACCGGTTCGTAGGTTAAATGCGCACCGCTGATGATTTTCAGAAAGGATCCGCTGTTCGGAATGGATGGCGGATCTTTTTATTTTGCGGCACGGTTCAGTCTTAGGGGATTTTCAGGAAGAAAATAAACAGATTATCCCATGTGTGCTTTTAGTCGTGACTGCATCTGAACCGGAAAAGCAAATATGTACGTCGAAAAAACAGACCTGCACATGGCCTGTTTCTCTGGCACTGTCTTAGAGAGTGTGACGGCAATGTGCCGCATTTTGTTTTTTTTGTGTGGTCGTGCATGTGTTTTTCTTCAATAACCAGTCCGAAAAATTTTTCTGATTTTTTAAATATGTCACAAATATTGTCGGTGGTGCCCTAATATCTAATGTTTTTGTTGCATACGTATTTATAATATTTCGAGTTTAGGAAGTATCTGCCGGCGGGATGCATACATTGATCATTAGCGAGATAATCGCTGTACTCACCGGATTAAAGCAGAATAGATAAATATAAAAAGATGCTTCCGAAGGATAAAACAGATATTCAGAATAAATTGTCAGAAGCATTTCTGTTCCGTGATCGGAGTTTCTCGGATATGGAAGTGGTTACAATACCGGTTGCGCATGTAATTTGCATCAGTTTTGGTGTATTGGCGCACCAGCCTGTTTTATCAGAATTATTTATGCCGGAGTTCCTTTCAGAAGGGAATCCGCAAAGATGGTCATGGATGACGATGTGAAACTGAGGATGTTTGTCAGTAAACGTAAAATGACTGCCTTTCTGTGATGTGGACGAAAAAATGAAAAAGTCAGTGTATGTGCCGTAACACGTTTGTCATTTTGCCGTTGGATAGACAGGTAGCAGAATATATAATTTTCCTACAATCCGTGTACTTAATATATTTAAAAGTTTTGGACAAATTTTGTAATTTTAGTTTTAGCGAGACTATAATGAATATATTGAATGTATTTCGTAGAAAATCTCTGGGATTAATGATGGCGGGGGTTTTATCCCTAGGTGCCGGTTTTATGCCGGAAGCCTGGGCTGATGAGCCGAGAAATTACACCTCCGGGGATATTCCATTTCTGGTAAGTTCTGCTCAGATTAAGGATCTTAAGGCCAACGTATACCGTTTCGATGCTGCAATGATTCTTATGGCCAATACCAACAATCGCGATGATTTTCTTATCAATCGTGATGAACTGTGGCGTAGCAGAGAAGAACTGAGTTATATTGTGAAGGTTCTTGAAGACAATACATCAAGTCCGTATGCTACTGAAGCTTTTGAAATTGCAAATCACGTGAGGGAGCTTCTCCTCAAGTGTGAGGACTATGCCAACAACCAGAATGAGATTGTGGCAAAGTACAACAACTATAAGGACGGTCCTGTCGTAATGTCAGGAGTTTTCAAGAGTATCAGGGAAACCGAACATCTGGTAAGCAAGAGAAACTTTTCTCCTGAAGAGGAAGTTAGATATGTTCAGATAACCAGTGCTCGCGGAGCATACGAAACCGCTATTGAGGATTTGTTTGCCAGCAGATCAAGTTCTGAGATGACCGAGGTTGTTGACAGAGTTCAGAAGACTCATGACGAATACATGAGACTTATAAATGATAATGTAGAAGAATTTCCTGAGCTTAAGCAGGCTTTTGATGAAGCAAATCAGGCTTTCAAGAAGATGTTTGCAAACAAGGGTTACGGTTCGGAAATGTACTCATATCTGCAGCTGAAAGAGGTTCAGGATGGTATAGATGCCTACTTCCATACTGCGGTAAGGGATCTTATCAAGGAAATTGATAAGGTTGAAATCAAGATAAAGGCCAGACTTGGCTAGTACGTATTCCAAGGTCTGAGAATGTGTGCATTCCCGTTATCGGTGTCCTGTCTGTATGCCGGTGACGGGATTTTTGTTTTTGTTGTTTCATGCTGATTCGGAGCGGTAATGCGTTTGAATAAATTCTTTTTTCTTATGCCCGTACTGGTTGCGGCAACTGTTTCCTGCGATGTGAAAAATGAAGGATCTGCCATCCTGTCAGATGATAAAGACAGAACCGAAAAAATTCTGAATCTTACTATTGCCGCCTGCAATGGAGGCGTAATAAAGGAACTTTCCGGACTGGACATTAATGCCGTAAGGAAAGATGTTGACGATTTCGGGAAGAGTCATGGAAACTCCGGGTTTTCCGTCTTTTTTATGCAGAAATATCCGGAACTGTTTTTTGTTGCCGAAATGGGGAGAAACGGGGTTCCATGTGACAGGTTCCGGGGAAGACCACTGATTGAGTATGTCAGTCAGAGAAATAACCAGGTCTGGCTCAACTCTTATCTGGAAATGAGTGTGCGTCAGCTGATTTCTCTTGAAAAAGGGGCGGCGAAAGGCTATGACCTCTCATATGACATCGGAGTGGTTGAGAATCTTATACGCGTTAACCGCAAATTCATAACCGATAAGACGGACATGGATTATCTCAGAAAGAAGATTATATATTCAGATGAGGTGGAAAAGCCTGCTGAGAGATTGGTGGCCGAGCTCAAAAACTGTCTTTACCGTTTTGGCGGGATAGGAATATGTGAAGCCGGAAAAATGCCTGGAATGATGAACTGGAAGAGTTTCAGAACAGATTATGTTGATTCGGTTGATGTGGTGGTAAGCGGCGACAGTGATTATATAGTCAGGTTCAATACCTCTGAGGCGCAGTTCGGGAAAGGAGCTGATCTGGCAATAGACATGCACTACGATGGTAAAAACGTCAGTTATGGTCTGAATTCCAGATCTGGATGTCTCGCCATGAATCTCTGCAGTTTTTCCCGGTTTTATCATATCGGACACTGATTACATCACTACGGTCAACAGGTTGTTTGTTCAGCCGAAATGATGCCGAGACCTGTTGTTTTCTCTAAGGATCCGGTTCTAAAAGAATTTTTTGTGAATTTCCCAGTCGTGAATGTGTTTGGGTGGAAAGGGCGTTTTCAGAACCATAAACAAGCTCTGCAGAAAATATTAAAAGTGTGTGATATCCCTTGAAAAAACTAATGACAGTAAGCCTTATTAGCTTTTTTCTTTCTTGATTTATAGCTGTTGTCTCATTTTTTTTGGGGCGTTCATTTTATCATTGAATACAGCATACCTATGTAGTGTTCTTTTTGTTTCAAGCTGAGCGTGGCTCCGGCTCTAATGAATCGAACGGAAAGAAGAACTACAGCATGCTTTCCAGGCATGTTTTGGATAACATCTCTTGAGAAGAACGATATATGGATATAAAAGAACTTATCAGGCAAATTAAGGCCAAATTGTTTTCCGATATCAGGAACAAATGGCTGAGTGTCATGACCCTTGGCGGCGGTGCACTGGTCAGAAAGTCCATAATCAATGGCGTATACGTAGGTTTCGGTATTCTCATAATTCTTATATTCTTTCTTTCCATCGGTGGTGGATATAACATAAAGAGTATCAACTCATCCGTTGAAGAGATAACAGACATAAACATTCCGCTGAATAATCAGTCTCAGGATATTGAAATCAAACTTCTTTCCCTGTCAGTGCGTCTTTATGACGTCATTAATTCAAACTCAGAGGAGGAGCTTGAGAGACAGACGGCTATCATGAATCGTTCCAGAGAGGAATTCGAGAACAGTCTCAGCAAATTCATAGATTTTTCCCGTAACGATGATGAGCTCATGAGAGGTATGTCCAAGGTTGCGGATCTTTCAAGGGACTACCTGAATATCATTAAAGTGATGCCGGAGCTTAAGCAGGATAATCTGCGGCTTCTGCAGAAAGCCAATAAAAGTCAGGCTGATTTTATTGCATGGTTGCCGGTATTCAGACAGATGCTCCAGGAACTGAAGCTGAAGGTGTTTGATGACTACGTGGATAATCTCATGCTCAATCTGCTTACCTATCAGTCATTGGCTGAAAAGAAGGTTCTTGAGGCTCTGGGCTCAAACAACACCGAAGAGATCGTAAAGGCCCGCAAATCTATTGATGTTTTTCTTGATGAATATGAGAACTGGGCAGACAATCTTTATTCCGAAATGCCTGAGGCTCAGAATGAAATCGGTGCTCTGGTAGCTAATTTCAAATATTCATGCGGTGATGACAACGGCGTGGTCGGACAGCATGAGCGCCTTGTGGAGAATACCAATGCACTGGTGGAGAACATGATTACCGCCAGAGAAAGGATTAATGAAATCAAAACTGAAATAACCAACATTCAGCTTCTGGTTGCAAAGGAACTTTCCAGCGCAAAGGAGCATGCGGCAGATAAATATGAAAAGTCCATTATCATTATTATCGTGTCGCTGATACTCTCACTCGTTATTACCGCCGGCGTGCTTTTCTTCCTGAGCCGCAGCATCAAGAAGCCTATGGAAGTAATTGTCAGACGAATGAAGGAATTTGCTGAGGGTGATCTGGACAACCAGATTGTAACCAGGGATGTCAACGAATTTGGGGTTATCATCAACAATCTGAACAGGGTTACGGCTGAAACCGGTGAGGTGATGCTGAAAATGGCTGATTCCGCCAAAAAACTTAAAATGGCATCAACCGATAACCTCGTCGCAGCCGACATATCCAAGAATGCGATTAACGAACAGCGTAATGAGACACTGAATCTTGCTTCGGCAATGAATGAAATGCTTGTAAACATTAATGACATTGCCAAGGCCGTAAGCAGTACCATGACCGAGATTCAGGGGGTGGAGAACGAAGCCGTCAAGTCTCAGGATATAATGACTGAAAGTATGGGGAAGACTCTGGATCTTTCAGACAAGATTCAGGAGAACACCAAGGTAATTAAGAATGTAAGCACTCTGAGTTCCGATATCGCTAAGATTATCGACATTATCAGAGGAGTGGCCGAACAGACAAATCTTCTGGCTCTTAATGCGGCCATTGAGGCTGCCCGTGCCGGAGAGTACGGCAGAGGATTTGCGGTTGTTGCGGATGAGGTAAGAAGTCTTGCAAATACAACGGCTAATTCCGCCAATGATATTCGTAAGATGATTGAGGATCTGCAGAATACCGTAATCGAAGCTGTAAACAGTTCCGAGGAATGTTTAAAAGAGATGATGCTTACCAAAGACAAGGCTGAAGAGGCAAGCAGGGCAATTGACGATATCAAGGTTTCCGTTGTTCACATTAACGAAATGGCTTCCATCATCGTCGATTCCGTCAACAAGCAGATGAAGACCTCTGAAAGCATTTCTTCAAACATTGAAAGAATCAGTGATCTGTCTAATGATAATCAGATTCAGATTGAGGCACTGGCCATTACCAGTCAGACCCTCGATACCCTTGCTTCAAGCACGGAAAGCAGTCTGAACAAGTTTATTCTGCCTAATTCCCGTAAGAAATCAGTCAAAAAAGTGGTTGAGGAGAAGAAGGTGGAAAATACAAAGCCGGGATTTTTCTGTAGACTGTTCCGTGGCAAGAAGACGGTTCCGGCTA
>CACWVT010000013.1 GCA_902764345.1 uncultured Ruminobacter sp. | reverse complement strand
ATCCAAAAATCAATACATGTTTTTAAAAAACACCCAAACCGCCTAGGATATGGGTTATGTTGTTATTTTCACTTTAAAACAAGTGGGAATCTCGAGTTTTGAACATGTTTTGAACAGAAGGCAGTAGTCCTGTATTATGCTTTATGCATAAAAATCGGAGCTTACGTTTAAAATCCCCTTGAAAGGATGTTTAAGAATTTTTTAAAAGACAGTTTTCATAAAAAGTAGTACAATTAACGGGTGCATGAAAAGTACGGAGGTTTTAGCTTCCTGATGACGGTTTCATCCCTGGACTTTTATGCAGACTGCAGTTTTAGGCAGCATGAAAATATTTAATACGGTAGGTGTAGTACCGGTGCTGCTTTAAATGAAATGAACGTGCCGTCAGACGGCATCTGAATTGTTGACCGGTGATTTAAAATCATCGGTAGTTTTTTGTTATTTTGTCTTAATAAGAATGAGGACTTTGATATGTCAATTATCAAGATGACTGACTTAGACTTAGCCGGTAAGAGAGTATTAATCCGTGCCGACCTTAACGTACCTGTAAAAGATGGTAAGGTTGCTTCTGACAAGCGTATTACCGCTACCATGCCAACCATTAAGTACGCTCTTGAAAAAGGTGCAAAGGTTATGGTTACTTCTCACCTCGGTAGACCAACTGAAGGTGAATACGATGAAGCTTTCTCATTAAAGCCAGTAGTTGATTACTTAAAGGATCACATGGATTGTCCGGTACGTCTCGTAAAGGATTATCTTGATACTCCTGTTGACGTTAAGGCCGGTGAACTTGTAGTTCTCGAAAACTGCCGTTTCAACAAGGGCGAAAAGAAGAATGATGAAGCACTTGCCAAGAAGTATGCTGCTCTCTGTGACGTATTCGTAATGGATGCATTCGGTACTGCTCACCGCGCTCAGGGTACCACCTACGGTGCTGCTCAGTTCGCTCCTATCGCTTGTGCAGGTCCTCTTCTCGCTGCTGAACTTGACGCTTTAGGTAAGGCTATGGACAACCCAGCAAGACCAATGGTTGCTATTGTTGGCGGTTCAAAGGTTTCTACCAAGCTCGAAGTTTTATACTCTTTAGCAAAGATTGCTGACCAGATCATCGTTGGTGGCGGTATTGCTAATACCTTCATCGCTGCTGAAGGTAAGAACGTAGGCGGTTCATTATACGAACCAGATCTCGTTGATACTGCTAAGGATATCGCTAGCAAGACCACTATTCCTGAAGTTATCGACGTTGTAACCGGTAAGGAATTCAGCGAAACCGCAGCTGCTGAAACCAAGGATGTTGCTGATGTTGCCGCTGATGACAAGATTTTCGACTTCGGTCCAAAGAGCACTGCAAAGATTGTTGAAATCATCAAGAATGCAAAGACCATCCTCTGGAACGGTCCAGTAGGCGTATTCGAATTCGACAATTTTGCCAAGGGTACCGAAGAAATGGCTAAGGCAATTGCTGAAAGCGATGCATTCTCAATTGCTGGTGGTGGTGATACCATCAATGCAATCCAGAAGTTCGGTGTAACCGACAAGATCTCTTACATCTCTACCGGTGGTGGTGCATTCCTTGAATTCGTTGAAGGCAAGAAGCTCCCAGCTGTAGAAATTCTGGAAAAGCGTGCAGCTGAACAGGCTTAATTAATGAAATTAAACGGGAGGATGTCAGTCCTCCCGCTTCTGCTTTTATTTTATAAATCAATATATATATTGGGAAATTATCTAAATGACTAAGATTTTAGACGTTGTAAAGCCAGGCGTTATTGCCGGTAAGGATTTAAACAAGGTTTTTGCAGTTGCCAGAGAAAACGGCTTTGCAATTCCAGCTGTTAACTGTGTTGGTACCGATTCTATCAATGCCGTTATCGAAGCTGCCCGCGTTGCTCAGGCTCCGGTTATCGTTCAGATTTCTAACGGTGGTGCTCAGTTCATCGCTGGTAAGGGTTTAAAGCTTGAAGGTCAGAAGGCTCAGGTTTTAGGTTCTATCTCTGCTGCTTTACACGCACGTAACGTAGCTGAAGCTTACGGCGTCCCTGTAATTATGCACACTGACCACTGCGCTAAGAAGCTTCTTCCATGGATCGACGGTCTTCTCGATGCTGGTGAAAAGTACTATGCTGAACACGGCGTACCTTTATTCTCTTCTCACATGATCGACCTTTCAGAAGAATCTTTAAAGGACAACATCGACCTCTGCTGCAAGTACTTAGAACGTATGGCTAAGATCGATATGACCCTTGAATTAGAATTAGGCTGCACCGGCGGTGAAGAAGATGGTGTTGATAATTCAGGTAAGGATGAATCAGCTCTCTACACTCAGCCAGAAGACGTTTACTATGCTTACGAACGTTTAAGCAAGATCAGCCCTAACTTCACCATCGCTGCATCATTCGGTAACGTACACGGTGTTTACCAGGCTGGTAACGTTAAGCTTAAGCCAACCATCCTCCGCGATTCACAGGCTTATGTAGCTGAAAAGTTAGGTCTTGCTAAGGGTGCTAAGCCATTAAGCTTCGTATTCCACGGCGGTTCAGGCTCAGCTGCTCAGGATATCCGTGACGCAGTTAGCTACGGTGTTGTTAAGATGAACATCGATACCGATACCCAGTGGGCTACCTGGAGTGGTGTATTAAACTACTACAAGGATAAGGAAGCTTACTTACAGGGTCAGTTAGGCAACCCAGAAGGTGAACATGCTCCTAACAAGAAGTACTACGATCCACGCGTATGGTTACGTAAGGGTCAGGAAGGCATGATCGCTCGTTTACAGGAAGCTTTCGAAGAATTAGGTTCTAAGAACTCCCTCTAATGTCTGATTTCAGATATTTATAAATAATACTAACCCCGGAAATTCCGGGGTTTTTTACATGTTTGAGTTTTAATTATAATGTTTAATAATATTCCGCATCTGTATTATTTTTGCAGACACCATGGTCATGGTTTTCGCTTTAGAGGACATTCAGGTGGTGGTGATCTGTTCAGTGATGAGTTTCTTAATACCTATCCTTTTGTTAAGTATATTCTTCTAATTGTCTTTCTGGTATTTGCCGGATTTTTACTGTACTGTCTTCTTAATGAGCTTGTGAATAAATCTGACGGCAAAGGAAACAGGAGCAGACCTAAGGTGAATAGTTGCAGACGTAGCGATTATGACAGGAATGTTGCGGATCGTTATAAGCACTGATGATTGTTGCTGCTGACACAATACGTGAATACCTGCGTAAGATCTCTATGCTTGAGGATGTTTTTTTCAGTTCAGATGTTTTGACTTAGAAATATAGCTTTGAGCAGTTTGTCAGCCTCATCGCGGTAGAATTCAGATTTGTCATTATGGAGTATGCCCAGATGCTGTCTGCTCCTCAGTATAAGTTCACGTAAAACGATCAAAAGATCCTCCGGAATTTCCGGACAACTTCCCTGGAATAATCTGTTGTTGAAAAATTTGAGTACAGCCTGATATTCTGTCAGTGGGGCGGTAATATCATTTTCAATGTGCTGAATGTCGTTGCTGAGTTTAAGATTTTCACTTCTGAGCTGGTTCAGAGTTTTTTCAGCATCGTGTATCATGCTTTCAATGCCTGAGGAACCGAGAGACTGATAATTTTCGCAGGTCTCCGTGACCTGCTTATTCTCGTGGTTTGTATCTGGGCTGTTTGTCGCATAACCTAGCCCGGAAACATTGCTTTCACCAGTTTCAGAGCTTTTGACTGGCTCTTCCAGATAGCCTTTCTGCCGCAGAATTTTCTGCAATGTGCCATAAGACCCGCGTCCAAGAATTTTTCTCATGTTGATGGTTGAGACTTTCTGATTGGTCGCTTCCAGGTTTTTTATGGCCAGTTCAATCTCAGTAGTTGTAAACCCCGTCATTTTTATTCCTGTTAAGTAGATCCCTAAGCATTTTTTCAATATTCATCAGACTCTGGTAACCTCCGTTGAGACGAAGGTTGTCCATATTGTTTTTCAAGGATTGGATACCGTTCAGAAAATCCTCTATAAGCATGCGTTCCATATTGTCTATTGTGCTTTGAGAAAAATCTGCATGCTGTTTGAGAAACTTCCATTTTAGTTCATCATCAGGCATGAATTTAACATGTCTGTTTTCCTGTGAGAGGTGCCGTACCAGAATTGTTTTTACCAGATTAAGAAGAATGATGTTTTCTATTAATGATGGATCGTGCAGCTTACGGATTTTTTCCCTTAGGGATTCGTTGCGACACTGTTCCCTGATTACTGATTTCTGCAACTGAGTGAGAATCTCCAGCCGCTCCATGTCAGTAGCTTCCGTCGTCTTGCGTGATATTTTGTTTTTTGCTGTTCTGATGCCGTTTTTTTCCAGAATTTCCAGGATCGTGGAATAGGAACCGTGACCGAGAGAGTCTCTGATTTTATTCACGCTGACCTTTTCTCCTTTAAGAAGAAGGCTTCTGGCAATGCGTAAAACTTCAGCTTCGGTTATGGGAGTCATAGGTATCCGGTAAAATGATTCTGAAATAACGATGACATCAGTATATAGAATATTCATGCATGTGTCCAAGCCTAATATCTCAAATCACGGCTATCGGAACCAATGCGAAAAAGCTGTTTTCAATGTTTTTGAGGAGTAATGCACGATTGGCAATGTTAAGTGCATATACATAAAAAAGGAAAAGACCCGACCGGGTCTTTTCCTAATATTGAAAAATCTTAATGAGCCATTAGAACTTCTTAGGGCAGGCTTCACGTTCACTCATAGGCTTAACCTCTCTGGTTGGACTTCCTACGTAGATCTGACGAGGTCTGCCGATACGTGAATCGGCTTCTTCATTCATTTCAATCCAGTGGGTAATCCAGCCGATGGTTCTTGCCAGTGCGAAGATTACGGTGAACATGTTGGTTGGAATGCCGATTGCGTTCAGAATGATGCCTGAGTAGAAGTCCACGTTAGGGTAGAGCTTACGCTGAATGAAGTATTCATCGCTGCGTGCGATTCTTTCGAGTTCAACGGCGACGTCAAGAATAGGATGATCCTTGATGTTCAACTCCTTCAGAACTTCGTGGCAGGTGTCACGCATTACGGTTGCTCTAGGATCGTAGTTCTTGTATACGCGGTGGCCGAATCCCATGAGTCTGAACGGATCGTTCTTATCCTTTGCCTTGGCGATGAATTCAGGAATGCGATCTACTGTTCCGATACGTTCGAGCATTCTCAGACAGGCTTCGTTTGCACCGCCGTGTGCAGGCCCCCAAAGAGATGCAATACCGGCAGCAATACATGCATAAGGGTTGGCACCTGAAGAACCTGCGAGACGTACTGATGAGGTTGATGCGTTCTGTTCATGATCTGCATGGAGAATAAAAATTCTGTCAAGCGCCTTTTCAATTACAGGATTAACCACATATTCCTCACAAGGGGTAGCAAACATCATGTGAAGGAAGTTGCCTGCGTAGCTTAAATCATTCTTAGGAGACATGAACGGCTGACCTATTGAATACTTGTAGGCCATGGCTGCGAGGGTTGGCATCTTGGCAACAAGACGCATGGCGGTCAGTTCGCGGTGTTCAGGATCATAGATATCGAGATTGTCATGATAGAACGCTGAAAGAGCACCGGCAATACCGCACATTATTGCCATCGGGTGGGAGTCTCTGCGGAAAGCCTTGAACAGTGAGTTAATCTGTTCATGAACCATGGTGTGGTAGGTTATGCGCTTTTTGAAGTTCGCATACTGTTCTTCGTTAGGCAGATCTCCGTTGAGAAGAAGGTAGCAGACCTGAAGGTAGTCGGTCTGTGTTGCCAGCTGTGCAATTGGGTATCCGCGATGGAGTAAGATGCCCTTTTCACCATCGATAAAGGTGATCTTTGATTTACATGAGGCCGTTGAAACAAAACCAGGGTCGTAGGTAAAGTATCCATGAGAACCGAGAGCCCTCACGTCAATTACTTCCGGACCTTCCGTTCCCTTCAGAATGGGAAGTTCAATCGGATCCAAACCCGGTATATTGAGAATAGCAACTTTCTGATTAGTCACTTCGGACATTTTTAGACTCCTTCATAATAAATCTTTTTCGTGGCGGACAGTTATTGAAATTGCTTACATAGCCATTCGTCAAAAAACTGCTACTATTATAACCATAATGAAAGCATTTGACATAATTAAAACATGTAAAAGCCAAAATATTTACATGATAACGCTGTCATTGATGACTTGTGTTGCAGAATATCGGTGCTGATTTTTATCCTGAAAATCAGTAGTTGTAACTGACATCAAGTATTACTCATTAACTTATTGTTGATCTTTGACTTTAAATTTATGGTGTGTATGGCTATAATTGACAACGGTTTAACCTTAATAAGTCGTTTTCCGCAGTGGATGTTTTTTCGTGGAAATTCCCGGACGGGATGTATGTTGGTTCTCGCTGTTTCTGAGAACGGATTCCGGGGTTTTTACCAGATTACGTGAAAATGTTTTGGAGATCTGAGTTTAGGATCGGGTCTGCCGCATGTAGTTTATTCCGGCATGTAGACCGGAGGTCGGGAAACGGGCAACTTTTTTATATACAGGTTTTGTACAAAATGAATTTACATGAATATCAGGCCAAAGAACTTTTAAGAAAATACGGATTACCTGTTCCTAAAAATACGGTTTGCAGTACTCCTGCCGAGGCGGAAAAGGCTTTTGAGGAGTTTAACGGAAATCCGGTTGTTGTTAAATGTCAGGCGTATACCGGCGGCAGAGGCAAGGTCGGAGGCGTAAAGGTGTGCAGAACTGCAACCGAAACGGCTGAATTTGCAGAAAAATGGCTGGGTAACAGAATTGTTACCGTGCAGACCGGCGAACGCGGACAGCCGGTATCCAAGTTACTTATCGAAGAGTGTTCCGATATCAGAAAGGAACTTTATCTCGGGGCTACCATTGACAGGTCAAAGGCACGTGTGGTCTTTATGGCTTCAACGGAAGGCGGCATGGAAATCGAGAAGGTTGCAGCCGAAACCCCTGAAAAGATTTTTAAGACTGTTATTGATCCGATAAGCGGTGCAATGCCGTTTCAGGGCAGGGAACTTGCTTTCAGACTCGGACTTACCGGTGATGCTTTTAAGCAGTTTGTAACCATGTTTCTCGGCATGAGCAGAATGTTCCATGAACAGGATCTGTCTCTTCTTGAAATCAATCCGCTTGTAATAACCGGTGACAACAGACTTCTGTGTCTCGATGCGAAAATCAATATCGACTCCAATGCACTGTTTCGTCACAAGGATCTGGCCGAACTTGATGATCCTTCACAGCAGGATCCGCGTGAAGCCAGGGCTCAGGCTGTAAATCTTAACTATGTTGCCCTTGACGGAAACATCGGATGCATGGTTAACGGTGCCGGTCTTGCAATGGGAACAATGGATATCATTAAGACCTATGGAGGAAATCCGGCAAACTTTCTTGACGTGGGCGGCACGGCAACAAAAGAACGTGTGGTTGAGGCCTTTAAGATTATTCTGTCTGACAGTAATGTGAAGTGCATTCTGGTAAACATATTCGGCGGTATTGTTCGCTGCGATCTTATTGCTGACGGCATTATCGGTGCCGTTGCTGAAGTTGGTGTCAGCGTGCCCGTTGTTGTCCGTCTTGAAGGTAATCAGGCTCCGGCCGGTCTGGCAAAACTTGATGCCAGCGGACTTAATATCATTTCTGCAAATTCTCTCAGGGAAGCTGCTGAGCTTGCGGTAAAGAGTGCACGTTAGGAGAAGGTAATGGCTATTTTATTAAACAGTGAAACCAAGGCTATCTGTCAGGGATTTACAGGTTCTCAGGGAACATCACACTCCGAGCAGTGTCTCGCATACGGTACCAAGCTTGTCGGCGGTACGACTCCGGGAAAGGGCGGTCAGGTTCACCTCGGTTTACCGGTATTTAATACCGTAAGGGAAGCGGTACAGGAAACAGGTGCTACAGCCACAATGATTTACGTTCCTGCCCCTTTCTGTAAGGATGCGGTGTTTGAAGCTATTGATGCAGGGATTAAGCTTATTGTCTGCATAACTGAAGGAATTCCTACACTGGACATGCTTCAGATAAAGAGACGTCTTGAGGGCACTGACATTACCATGATCGGTCCAAACTGTCCTGGTATTGTGACCAGTGGTGAGGCTAAGCTCGGTATCATGCCTGCTTCAATTCACATGAAGGGTAAGGTAGGTATCGTTTCACGCAGCGGAACTCTTACCTACGAGGCCATAAAGCAGACAACGGATGCCGGATTCGGTCAGACTACCTGTGTCGGTATCGGCGGCGATCCTATCCCGGGCTCCAACTTTATTGACATTCTGAAGCTTTTTGAAAAGGATGATGCAACCGAGGCAATCGTAATGATTGGTGAAATCGGCGGTACGGCAGAAGAAGAGGCTGCCCAGTACATCAGGGAACACGTAACCAAGCCGGTCGTAGCATACATTGCAGGTGCGACCGCTCCTAAGGGCAAGAGAATGGGGCATGCCGGTGCGATTATTGCCGGTGGAAAGGGAACCGCTGAGGAAAAGTTCAGGGCATTGGAAAGTGCGGGAGTGAAGATTGTAAGATCTCTTGCAGACATAGCCGACGGCTTAAGGGAAGTTACAGGCTGGAAGTAGTTTCCTGCTGTAAACGGCCCGCAACGTTTTTCTGAAAAATATATTGTGTCGGAAAACAGATAAAAAATCCCGGGAACGGGATTTTTTATCTTGATTATTTCGAATTTTTTTTGAATTCCGGATTTTTATTTTGAAACATAAATAAATTCGCATTTTAGTGAATCCTGTTTGGGATATAATTGCATTCTGTCCGTGCCGAAAGGCTTACCGGATCGGGATAATGAATTTAACTTAGGTTAACGGGATACGCCAGACCGTATGTCCGGTTAGCCTGGAACCGGGTGTTTTATCATCATGTCTCTGCTGAAAATGTTACCGCTGAGCGTTGCCATCGGACTCCGCTATGCATTTGCATCGTCAAATCACCGTTTTGCCACGTTTATTGCATTACTTTCCATGATAGGCATAATGCTTGGAGTGGCCGCACTGATTGTGGTTGTTTCCGTGATGAACGGGCTTGAAGGGGAACTCAAGGACAGACTTCTGTCATCTGTTCCTCATGCGGTTGTAACAACTGACAGTGACATGATAGTTCAAGACTACGACGTGGAAAAAATCACAGGGATAAAAGGTGTGCTGGCTGTAGCTCCTCAGATTACCGACGATGTTATGGTACAGGGAAGAAACGGCATTTATGGAGCCACCATGCTCGGCATAGATCCGAAATCCTATCCGGGAATTGATCTTGTCAGGGCTTCTGCAGGTTCCGAAGCCTTTAACAGTCTTGTACCGAGAAGCTTTGAGGTTATTTCCGGATGGGATACGCTGGAGCTTCTTAAAACCAATATTTCTGATGAAATGCGCATCATTTCCGCTTCATATGTCAAATTTACTCCTTTCGGCAGGGTTCCGTCACAGCGTCTTTTTACTGTTTCAGGCGCATATTCGGTCGGAGGCATGCCGTCAAAGATGATTCTTGCCAATATCGAGGATGTTCGTAAGCTTACTCACATGCAGAATGGATATGTTTCAGGTTTCAGAGTATGGCTCGAGGATCCGTTTGAAATCGGCAGTTTCACTGAAGAAATGAGGAAAATAGATCCATCAGTCACCGTAAAGGACTGGCGAATAGAGCTGGGTGAGTTCTTCCAGAGCGTGGCCATGGAAAGAATCATGATGGGGCTGATGCTGGCTCTTATAATTATGGTGGCCATATTCAACATGCTTTCGTCCCTTGCCATGGTGGTAAGCAGTAAGGTTGCCGAAATCGCTGTAATGCGTACCATGGGGCTGAGCCAGTCCTCAGTTATGAAAATTTTTATTACTGAAGGTGCGGTAAGCGGTATTATCGGTTCCTTTCTGGGACTTGGTCTGGGGCTTATTACGGTTAAATTCCTTGATAAGATTCTGAATGTTCTCGGAATAAACCTTTATATTTCCGCTGGAGGAAGCGGAATACCGGTACAGGTGGTAACCATGCAGATTGTCATGATAATGGTTATTACCGTGGCACTTAGCTTTGCCATCACCATATATCCTTCAATCAGGGCTGCAAGACAGTCTCCGGTGGAATCACTTCGTTATGAGTAAGGTAAATCACATGAGTATTGATAATGATCGTGAAATATTATTAAGAGCTGAGGGAATCAGTAAAGATTACGTTGAAAGCAGTGTGGTTACTCATGTGCTTAAGGGAGTGGATCTTGATATTTATACCAACGAGATGGTTGCGGTCATAGGCTCATCAGGTTCGGGAAAAAGCACCCTGCTGCACATTCTCGGAACTTTGGATAAACCTTCAAAGGGAAGTGTTTATTTCAAGGGGGATAACCTTTTTAAGCTCAGCAGCAGACGTAGGGATTATTTCAGAAACCACAGTCTGGGTTTTGTGTATCAGTTCCATCATCTGCTCAGTGATTTTACTTCATACGAAAACGTGGCATTTCCTCTTATGATTTCAGGGGAATACACCAAGAAGCAGATTGATGACAGGGTAAGGTATCTTCTCGACAGGGTGGGGCTTGCTCACAGAATGAACCATCGTTCTTCAGAGCTTTCCGGCGGTGAAAGACAGCGAGTGGCCATCGCAAGGGCTATAGCCAATAAGCCTGAGCTGATTCTGGCTGACGAACCTACCGGAAACCTGGATTTCAGGAGTGCGGGTGAGGTATTCGCACTTTTAAGCGAGCTCAGAGAGGAAAATGGGTGCTCAATGCTGGTCGTAACCCATGACAGGGATCTTGCCTCCAGATTTGAGAGAACCTGTGAAATGTCAGACGGACTGATTAAGGTGAAATAAGTTATGTTTTTACCGTTAAAAGTTGGTTTACAGTTCTCAAGAAGCAAGAAAAAAACCATTATGTCTGGTTTTATATCCATTGCTTCCATTGTCGGAATAACTATCGGCGTGGCTGCGCTGATAATCGGTCTGTCCGCAATGAACGGTTTTGAAAAAGAGGTCTCTCACAGGGTTCTTGGGGTAATGCCTGTTGTCGAAGTGCGCTCAATGAGCGGCTATTTTGACGATGCGGATAAGGTTGCCGAGAAAATTCAGGACAGACAGGGGATAACCGCAGCATCTCCGGGAATGGTAATTAATGCCATGTTAAATCATGACAACAGATACCGTTCTGCAAGAATTACGGCTGTGAATGCCGCTGACTACAGACAGGTGGTGAGCGTTGATGAGTTTATGGTTAACCCGAATGTGACTCTTGCGGATTTAAAGCCTGATGAGGATGGTGTTGAGGGGCCTAAAATTGTTCTCGGATTTGATTTGGCCAGGAAACTGGAGGTCGCCGAAGGAGATTCCGTTGAGCTTATCGTTACCAAAAATAACAGTAACGGTACCATGAGTGCTCCTCTTGGGATTAACTGCAGGGTTGTGGGAGTTTTCAGAATCGGCGGTCAGCTGGACAGTGTCATTGCGTACGTTGATTTGAGTACGATACGCAGCCTTCTTGGCATGGAGAAGAATCAGTCTTCCAGCATTTTTGTAAAAACAGACAGCTTTTTCAATTCAATAAACGAGGCAAGAACTGCCGTCATGGAGCTTGTGAATTCCGTGTCCACACCTATGGGACTTCAGAGCTGGATGGATCAGGCAGCCCCGCTGTACAGAGATATTCAGATGATTCGTACGGTAATGTGTCTGGCGCTGCTGCTTGTGATAGTTGTGTCCTGCTTCAACATAGTTTCCAGTCTCATAATGTCGGTGAATGAGAAGCGCAGCGAAGTGGCCATTCTTATTTCCATGGGGTACTCCAGGTTTCAGGTAATGCAGACCTTTGTGGTACAGGGGCTTTTCAGCGGTATATACGGCACAGTTTTCGGAGTACTTTTCGGCCTCGTGATTGCCATAAACCTTACGGAAGTGATAAATTTCATTCAGAATGTATTCGGTATCAGAATTCTTAAATCAGAAACATACTTTATGGATTATGTTCCTACGTCGGTTAACTACTGGGAGGTTCTGGCCATTGCTGCAGTATGTATTCTGATTGCCCTGCTGGCCGCAGTGCTTCCAGGCATTAAGGCTGCCTACATTAATCCTGCCACCGAATTATCAGGCAAGTAACTCGTGGCTTTATGGAGGAATTCACATGGAATGTGCTATGGATGCAGTGATTTCAAAGGCTTCACGTGATGATTTGGCGGAGATTCTTCAGCTTCAGTACAGTGCTTTTTACACCGTTGCTGAGAGTATGGGGGATTTCAGTATTCCTCCGCTGACGCAGACTATTGAAGAGCTTACTGATGAGTATGAGCACGGGCTTGTGCTGAAGCTCGTCTGTGACGATATAATTGTGGCTTCTGTAAGAGCCTTGGTGAATGGTGACACTGTTTATGTTGGAAAGCTGATAGTCAGTCCCGGTTACCGTCATCGGGGATATGGCTCCCGCCTTCTTGCAGAGATAGAGAAAATTTTTCCCGAAAAAAGATACGAGCTTTTTACATCGGTTGCAAGTCCGGAGAATATCCGTTTATATGAGAAAAACGGATATGTCATCTTTGACAGAAAGACTGTAAGTCCTAATCTCACGTTTGTCTACATGGAGAAGATATGCAGCTGATGACTGCACAATAACGGATTCCAAAAGAAGATGGGCCTTTAATGAAAAACATTAAAGGCCCTTTTCGTTTATGTTATGTTACGGAAAAATCCGTAGGGACCACGTTTTTACTTAACGAACTTGAAAGCACTGCGTGCAATTACGAGTTCTTCGTTGGTAGGAACTACAACAATCTTAACCTTTGAATCTTCAGAGTGGATTGGACCGCTACCGCCAAGATAAGCACGAGCCTTGCTGTTGGCTTCCTGGTCAAGCTTTGCACCGAATACTTCCGGTAAGAGTTCTACAACGCGCTTTCTCATTAAGTATGAGTTTTCACCGATACCGCCGGTAAATACGATGGCATCAACGTGTCCAAGTGGAACGTAGTAAGAGGCAATGTACTTGGCTAAACGATAGCAGAACATTTCGAAAGCCAGGGTACACTTTTCATCACCCTTTTCATAGCCTTCGGTGATGCCTCTCCAGTCGGAAGTGGTGGTGGAAAGAGCCATAAGGCCTGACTTCTTGTTGAAGATTTCGCGAACTTCTTCAACCTTGTAACCTAAAACGTCACACATGAAGAATACTACTGATGCGTCGATTGAACCGCAACGGGTACCCATTACAAGACCGTCGAGAGGAGTGAGCCCCATAGAGGTGTCTACGCACTTGCCGTTCTTAACGGCAGTTACGGAAGCACCGTTACCGAGGTGACAGGTAATGACGTTGAAGTTTTCCGGATCTGCATTAAGCTGCTTTGCAACTTCTGCTGCAACGTAGCCGTGAGAAGTACCGTGAGCACCGTAACGTCTGATACCATTCTTGGTATAGAGTTCTTCAGGAATTGCGTATCTGTAGGCAACAGGAGGCATGGTCTGGTGGAAAGCAGTGTCGAATACGGTTACGTGAGGAACGTTAGCAAATGACTTTCTGGCTGCTCTGATACCGATAAGGTGGGCTGGGTTGTGTAAAGGTGCGAAAGGAATACACTTTTCAATACCTGCTTCAACTTCGTCGGTAACAAGAGTAGGCTCAGTGTAAAGTTCACCGCCCTGCACGATACGGTGGCCTACGGCACAGAGGGAATCCAGAAGATCCGGACGGGTTGCGAGAATGTTGCTGTTCAGGAAGCTGATTGCGATGTCGTGGTCAGCCTTGTTTCCAAGATCCTGACTCTGTTTGTCCTGACCTTCGAATCTCCATTCAATTCTTGCTTCAGGCAGATTTAAATATTCTGCGATACCGTTTAAATATACGTGACCATCCTTAGGGTTGATAATGGCGAACTTTACAGAAGAGCTGCCACAGTTGATAACCAGCACGGTCTTTTCAACATTTGACATAAAAAATCCTTAAATAAACAAAAATAACCTCAAGTCACTGAATGTGAGAGGTTTATCCGGAATCTTGTTGGGGTTTATAAAAACGACAATTGGACTGTCCCGAGGGATAATCCAATAATTTCACGCAATTTTAGCACACTATGGATTATTTTTCTAAATTAAAATGTACAGGGAGAGGTTTTGTTTTCACCAGAGGCTGATGACTGTTGTAAATACACTCGTCCGTGTGCTTCGGAACCGAACGGTAATTAAGATTTTATCGGCATAAAAATCAGTTGTTAGTAAAACAAATGTTAAATAATATTGATATAAATGTAAAAAATAATTGCGTTATATGATAATTGTAATAAACATGTTTTTGTAAAATGTTGTTTTTTGGTGTGGCATATAAATATAATGTTTTGTAAATTAACTTTTAAAATATAAATATATTTGTTAAAATGTGATCTTATTCATATATTCATATTCAACTTTTTGATGCTTTAACTCAAGTGACAACTTATTTATAAGGGAGTTTGAATGCGTAAGTTCTGGGCTTTTTGGTGTTCGGTATTCGCCATGCTGGGGATATTTTTTTCCGTGGCGATCGCAGATGCATGGAATGAGGAACAAGTGCCTGCGGATCCGTCAACCATGTATGTGATTACAGACAGCAATGTAAATGTGCGTTTAAATCCCTATGTTGAATTTATGGAAGGGGAGGAAGATGCGGAATGGCCGTGGGATCTTCCTGATACCGGCTGGCAGACAAATTCTGACTACATGTCCAGCTGTTCCGTTTTCCCTGAAATTGCCGATAAGACTTACTGGTATCATGTCACTATTGCCAACAGGTCAGCAGATGAAAGAAATCTTGTTCTTTCAGTAAACAATATTTTCGTGAAATACCTGAGTGTCTACGTCATAGGTCCAAATGGAGCACTTTCAAGAGTATGGCATACGGGTATGAAATCCGGAGCAAGAAAGATTTTCCCTTCGGCTGGTTACTCCTTCCCGATTAATTTCCTTGATTTCAAGGACGGCAAGACTGAGCTTTACATCAGGGTGAAGTCTGATCAGGACTATCGTCTTGATCTCAGACTTCAGGATCTTAGAAGCTTCTCCCATCATGATGCAGAAGAAAAAATCGTGAATGCGGTAATAACAGGTTTTATGCTGCTGGTAAGCATATTCTCTCTCATCATGTTTTTCCTGCTGAGAGAAAAGAGATATCTGGCATACAACCTTTTTGCCATGGGGATTCTTGCTAATCTCCTGATAACGGGAAGCTACTCGTCTCTTTTCCTGTCATTTCTGAATCATCTTGACATTGCGAGACTGTATACCTGTTTCTGTTTTGTTACGCTGTGGGGGATTCAGCTGATAAGTCTCGAATACCTCAGTAATGCAAAGTGGACAGTGCTTAAGTACATCAGCAGAACGTTCGGGCTGTTCTTTGTCTGCAGTGCCGTTGTTGTATGGTTCTGTCCGGGATACTTTGCTTCAATTCTCTTTTTCTTCGGTACGGCGGTAATGTTCCTGCTGACTCTTGTATGGGTTCTTTACGCAGTCATGAAGAGAAATTCCGCTCATCTGATATATTCTCTTGCCCAGCTGGCATTCCTGTTCGGATGCATTTTCCCTTATGTATGCACCTACGGTATGCTCGGATGGTCAAAGTATGCAATATATGATTTTTTCCTGATTTCCATATCTGCGGCGATCATGATCAGTGCATCTCTGATATACCGTTTCTACAAGGAAAAGAATTATAACCGTAACGTAACCCTGAAGGCTAAAATGAGCCGCAGACAGTTCGTTAACTTCTTCAGCCTCACCAATGAGGGGATGTTCAAAGCTGATGTCGACGGAAGAATTTTAAACATTAATCCTGCCCTTTGCCGTGTTCTCGGATACAGGAACGTTTCTGAAATCAGCAGATCCGGCAAGACTAATATCAAGCATCTTTGTGCTGATGAGGATAGTCAGAAAATATACGGCAACAGTGTGTCCAAACTCATTCAGAAGTATGATTCCTCAAATAGGGAAAACGGTGACGGAAGCGTGCTTCTGCTCGAAGGTTCAATTGATAACATAAAGCTCAGATTCGTGTCATCGGAAGGATGTGTGATACATGTAAGCATGTCTATCCGTCTGTCCGAGGAAAATAATGACAGCTTCAGCATTATCGGTGACGTAAAGGATATTTCAGGGGACGAAAATCTCAAGAAGCAGATTCACTACATGGAATATCATGATCAAAACACAGGTGCGTTCAACAGGAAGTATATGATAGGCCTTCTTGAGAGCATCTTTAATGATGCCGGAGACCGCAGGGTGAAAGATGCAGAATCCAGAGTTCGTGAGCAGGACAATACTGAACAGGGCGGCAAGGATTACCTCTGCTTTATTCATGTAAACAATCTTAAATACATTAGGGATACAGTCGGACACCAGCATGCCGACAGACTTTTAAGACAGATATCCGAATATTTGCAGAATCATCTTCCTGAAAACAGTTGCCTGATATGCCTTAATAATGATGAATTTGCTGTCGTAATGCGCGGAGTTTATATCGTTCTTAATACGGTGAAGGCCTGGATAAAGGACATCGCCGACATGCGCTATGAGTCTGAAGGCTTTATTTACAACGTAACCACTGACTGCGGTATTGTGGATATGTCAATTGTTGATAATGATGTTTCCGTACTGCTTTCATATGCTGATGCGGCCTGCAGAAATGCTCATGCCCAGGGACCTAACCAGTGTATTCTGTGCTGTGAGAAGTCGGATCGCATACTTACGTCCCGCAAGAGCGTGGCTCTGTCCACATCCGTATGGCAGGCTATTGAGACCAACAGTGTAATGGCGGTAAAAATTCCTATGCTCGGATGCGGTGGCTCTTCTGCGGCTTCATCACGTTGTGAGTATGTGGTAAGAATCCGTAACTCAAAGGGACAGTTCGTTGATGTTTCTGAATTCAGGGACGAGACTTCTGACTTTAACCTGATGTCTCATCTCGATGTATGGCTTGTCGACAATCTTGTACGTCAGAATGACAGTGGCGTGCTTGGTGACGTTAACAGAATTTTGGTGACCATTCACAGTGAGACTCTGTGCGACAACTATCGTGCCGATGCAATATACAGGGCGCTTTCCGGGAAACTTGAACTGTGCTCAAAGCTTTATTTCCAGTTTGATACGGAAAGGCTTGAGGACAGACTGCAGCAGCTGGAACGTTTTATCGGCAGATTCAGCAGCCTGGGCGTAGGCTTTGCATTAAGGGATTTTGTAGGTAACAGAATTTCCATAGAGGTTCTGGAGAAATTCCCTATTAACTGCGTGCAGGTCAGCGAGTTCTATACCAAGGAACTGGTAAGAAATTCCGTTAACTGGAAGATTGCCAAATCCGAGGTGAGCATGATTAAGAGTCTTAACATGGAGACAGTGGCTGCAGGTGTTAACAATGCAGATCAGTATGAGATTGTCCGTGATCTTGGATTTGATTTCTGCAAAGGGGAATATTCCGGTAAATTCATTAAGAAGAAATAAGGTGACGGCCTGAGTAAAGATCATGCCGTTCGTCTTAATTTATGTCTTTTGGAAAAATGCTCTGATGGGGTATAATATCGCAGTTTTTTTATTTTCTGTGATGTTATACCTGTTTTTTTAGCTGGTATTGCGCATGGAAACAAGCCGTTCGCGGATTAAGCTTGGTGCCGTCTGATTTAATGCTACGGTATTCGGATTTCTGAACGGATCAGAAAATTTTTTGTATACGGTTGTCTCCGGGAATGGTCGGAATGCGGCTTTGTCATCCCTTCCTAAGCCTCAGAGAAATGGTATGCCCTGATTTTTAGTTGAAACACATATGCCGTAAACGTGTAGTGAGGATCGTATGGATAATTTAGAAGAGCTGGTGCAAAAGGCTCTGCAGCAGATTAATGCAGTAAGTGATGAAGCAAGTCTGGATGCTGTAAGAGTTCAGTATCTTGGCAAAAAGGGCTTTTTCACCGATTTAATGAAGGGCCTCAGTGCTCTTTCTCCTGAAGAAAGACCAAAGAGAGGTGCTGAGGTTAACGTTGCCAAAACCAAGGTTATGGAAGCTTTAAATGCCAAGCGAGAAGCCATGGCTGCAGAGGCTCTCAGCAAGCGTCTTGCTTCAGAAAGCGTTGATATTACCCTTTCAGGAAGAACTGTTGAGGCCGGTACCCTTCATCCGGTAACCAGAACCATTAAGCGTATTGAGGAAATTTTCAAGGGGCTCGGTTTTAATGTTGAGGCCGGTCCGGAAATTGAGGACTGTTTCCATAACTTTGATGCATTATGCATTGAACCTGATCATCCTGCACGTTCAGAACATGATACATTCTATTTCAACAGCAATCTGCTGCTGAGAACTCAGACCTCAGGCGTACAGATTCGAGTTATGGAAAAGAAGGAACCTCCTATCCGTATAATCGTTCCAGGCCGTGTATACAGACCAGACTATGATATGACCCATACTCCGATGTTCCATCAGGTTGAAGGTCTTCTTGTTGACGAAAAGAGCTCATTCACCGAATTGAAGGGAGTTCTTCACAACTTCCTTGTTAATTTCTTTGAAGAAGAACTTCAGGTTCGTTTCAGACCTTCATACTTCCCGTTCACCGAACCTTCTGCCGAAGTTGACGTTATGGGGAAGAACGGTAAGTGGCTCGAGGTTCTCGGTTGCGGCATGGTTAACCCTAAGGTTCTTGAGAATGTAGGCATTGATTCCAGCAAGTATCACGGTTTTGCCTTTGGTCTCGGTGTTGAACGTCTGACCATGTTACGTTACGGCGTAAACGATCTTCGCGCTTTCTTCGAAAATGATCTCAGATTCTTAAAGCAGTTTGGTAAGTAGGAGCTTAGTAAATGAATTTCAATAAGTTATGGATCGATGAACTTGTTCCTACCGGTCTTTCAGTTGACACAATTGCAGATACCATCACAATGGCCGGTCTTGAAGTTGATTCCGTTAATCCGGTTTGCGGCGAGTTCACCAATGTTGTTGTCGGTGAGGTTTTAACATGTGCCGACCATCCGGATTCAGACCACCTTCACGTAACAACCGTTAATGTCGGTGATGAAGTTCTGGATATCGTGTGCGGTGCTCCAAACTGCCGTGCCGGTCTTAAGGTGGCCTGTGCCAAGGTCGGGGCTGTTCTTCCAGGTAATTTCAAAATCAAGCCGGCAAAGCTCAGAGGCGTGCCTTCAAACGGTATGCTCTGCTCCCTCAAGGAACTTGAGCTTTCTGAAGAAAGCAACGGCATCATCGAATTTCCGGCTGATGCTCCGGTCGGCATGGATATCCATGAATATTTAAATCTCAACGACAGTTCTGTAGAAGTTGACTTAACCGCCAACAGGGCTGACTGTCTGAGTATCCGCGGTATTGCCAGAGAACTCGGGGTTCTGACTTCAAAGGACGTTAACTACCCTGTAATCTCCGAAGTACCTGCTTCAGTTAGCGATACCTTCAGTGTTGACGTTCAGGACTCTGATGCTTGTCCTAGATATCTCTGCCGCGTGATTAAGAATGTTGACATCACCCGTCCAAGTCCTCTGTGGATGCAGGAAAAACTCCGTCGCTGCGGCATCCGTTCGATTGATGCAATTGTGGATATCACAAACTATATTCTTCTCGAACTCGGACAGCCTATGCATGCTTTTGATTTAAACAAGCTCAACGGCCAGATTATTGTCCGTCAGGCCGTTGCCGGTGAAAAGCTTGTGCTTTTAAGCGGTGAAGAGGCTGAGCTTAAGGAAGGTACCCTTGTTATTGCCGATAAATCAGGTCCTATCGCTCTTGCAGGTATTTTCGGCGGTGCGGCTACCGGTGTAAATGCTGAAACCAGGGATGTTCTCCTTGAGTCCGCATTCTTTGCTCCGTCTGCCATCAAGAACAGAGCCAGAGAATACGGCCTTGCAACAGATGCGTCACACAGATATGAAAGAGGTGTGGATTACACCATTACCAGAGAAGCAATGGAAAGAGCAATCTCCTTCATTCTTGAAGTCTGCGGCGGAGAGGCCGGTCCTGTAAATGAGGTTGTTTCTCCGGAAAAATTCCCTGTTCGTAATGACATCAATGTTCCTTTCAGTTTCATTAACGAAGTAATCGGTATCGATATTCCAAAGGTTACCGTAATGGATATTCTGACCCGTCTCGGCATGAAACCTAACGAATCAGCCGACGGCCTGTCAGTAACTGTTACCAGCCCTTCTTGGAGATACGACATTGCAATCCCTGTGGATATCTGTGAAGAAGTTGCCCGTATCTACGGCTACGACAACATTCCAAACTGCGATCCTGTCGCTCCGCTGAGAATGATAAAGCAGTGCGAAGCAGAAGTTACCACTTATGATATCAAGTCCGTTCTCGCTGACAACGGTTATCATGAAGTTGTAACCTACAGCTTTGTGGATCCAGCAAGTCTGAAGATTATAAAGCCTGAGACTGAAGCAATTATTCTGCCTTCACCTATTTCTGCTGAAATGTCAGCGATGAGAACAACCATCTGGGCAGGTCTCATAAATACCGTTTTATATAACGTTAACCGTCAGGTTCAGCGCATGAAGCTGTTTGAATGCGGTCTGACATTTATTAAGGACGAAAATGCTGAAAACGGCATTCTTCAGGAAGATCACATTGCCGGTGCCGTTTACGGTACCGTGGCTGATGAAAGCTGGAACACTGAGTCAAGGGACGTTGACTTCTTTGACGTGAAGGGTGATGTTGAAAGACTTCTTGAAGTTACCGGAAGAGCAGGTGATTTCGTGTTCGAAAGAGCAGATATTTCCGCATTGCATCCGGGTGTCAGTGCCGTTATCAAGCTTGACGGAGAATGTGTCGGCTATGTAGGTCTGATTCATCCGGTTGTGCAGAAGAAGCTTGGTCTCAAGCGCCCTGTATTCCTGTTTGACCTGAAGCTTGCGGCTCTTAAGACCCGTAAGATTCCTGCATATGCAGAAATCTCCAAGTATCCTTCAATCAAGCGTGACTTTGCTATTCTGGTAGATGCTTCAGTTTCTGCAGACAGCATTATCAGTGTAGTTAAGGACTGTGGTTCTCTTGTAAGAAACGTTAATATTTTTGACGTGTTTGCAGGTAACGGTGTTCCTGAAGGAAAGAAGAGCATTGCGTTCAGCGTAATTCTTCAGAGTACTGAAAAGACTCTTGAGGACAATGACATCAGCAGCTTCTCTGATTCCGTAATCGGTAATCTTGCCGATAAGCTCGGTGCGGTTTTAAGAGACTAAGACCGTAATGACCGGTTCCGGATGCTCTGCATTGCCGGAATCGGTTTTATCTTGAATTAAGTCTCGCTGAAGATTCGTAGGAATCCTTTTTTAAGAGAGTGGTTATGGCCGACAATAGTGATTTTGATACTGAAGAGCGTTACAGGCTCAGTATTGAGAATATTCCCGTATCGGAATGTGATTATCTGCCTTTCGGTGAAGATGAAGGTGACATCCCGTGTCAGGACATGCCTTTTGATTTATCATACGGTGACAGTGTAACCGGCGTTCCTTCAGGTACCGGTTTTCAGCAGTCACGCAGTTCTTATGATTCGGGGCGCAGTGTTGCCAGACAGTCCGGTCTGCAGAATTCTGCCCGCGGATACTCGGAATATGCGTCAGGGAGAACGGGAAACGATAATTCAGGCGTCACGTATCTTAATGTGCCGTTCAGTGAAAAGGATGAAGCAAAGGCTCTCGGGGCCAGGTGGGATAAGAATGCCAGAAAATGGTATGTCCCTGCAGGCATTCCTCTTGAACAGTTCTCCAAGTGGATTTAAATCAGGAAAATTTTTTATTAAACCGCAGTATGTCAGTGTATACTGCGGTTTTGTGTTAATGGACGGTACGCAGGACAGGTTAATTATGCGATCGTCGCATAATACGTTCGTAAAAAATTAAACAGTACACGCATAAACAGTAAGGCAGTTAAACAATATGAGTACGCAGGAACTGAACCAGAAGCAGGTCTACAACTTCAACAAACTTCAGAAAAGACTCAGACATGCGGCAGGAAAGGCAATAGCCGATTTCAACATGATTGAAGCGGGTGACAGGGTCATGGTATGTATGTCCGGGGGAAAGGACAGCTATGCGCTTCTGGAAATTCTGCAGAGTCTTCAGCGCAGTGCTCCTGTGGATTTTGAACTGGTTCCCGTGCATCTTAACGGAATGTTTCCAAAATATCCCGAAGGAGTTGTGGAGGATTACATGAGACGTACGGGACTCGAGTATCATGTAATCAGGGAAGATATCCACAGTATCATTACGGACAAGATTCCTGACGGAAAAAATATCTGTTCTCTTTGTTCCAGACTGAGAAGGGGAATTCTGTATCGTACGGCAAGAGAATTAAAAATTACCAAGATAGCTCTCGGTCATCATGCCGATGACATTCTGGCCACTTTCTTCCTGAACCTGTTCTATGCGGGCAAGCTTAAAAGCATGCCTCCAAAGCTTCTGACGGATGACGGAGACAATATTGTAATAAGACCTCTTGCCTACTGCAGGGAAAAGGATCTCATAAAACTTGCCGAAATCAGGGAATATCCGATACTGTCAAAAGACATATGTTCACTCGGTGAAAATAAGATGCGCAAGGAAATTGAGGAAATGATAAGAAACTGGGACAAACAGTATCACGGCCGCAGTGAGATAATGTTCAAGGCTTTGAAGGATATCTGTTTAAGCCATCTTCTCGATACCCGCACGTACGATTTCAATCTGAAGGTAAAGACATTAACTGAGACTCATGACGATTAATTGGGTGGTAAGGAATCTGTTTTTACGTGACATTAATTTAAATTTTTTGTGATCTGTTAAATTAATCAGTCATAAACGATGACTGATACGTCTAAATGAGATTGAACACGGAATATACAGACTGTCGATGTGTTAGAATTATCAGGTAGTTCAATATACAGGGAATGTCATCGCTGTTCCCATAGGGCCTTATGACTATATAATAAATCTGCGTGCAGTGTACATATTCGGGTGTCATCATGAGAACTTTAAGAACAAAAGTATTCATACTGACGTTTATACCTCTGGTTCTGTTTTTTGTTGCGGTAATAATAAACAGTCAGGTATTTGAAAAAAAACGTGTGATCCGTGATTCATTTCTTTTTTTCAATTCAGTACTCACAAATTACGTCAGTTCCATTGAAAAGTGGCAGTCCAATTATGCAAACATGCTGGAGAGTCTTATCAAACTGGACAAAAAGGAGCTTTTACTGCGTGATTTTCAGGTGTCCATTGCCGAAGCTCACAAGGCTGATCTTTATTACGCCGGGGACGACGGATCCATATATGCAAGTGATCAGACTCCGGAGGAATACAGCGCAGGCAAATATTCATATCATTATGACCCGAGAGAGGAAGACTGGTTCGGCAGAGCCGGGCCGCATGTCGCCATGGATGACATGGAATATGAGGACACGGTAGACAGATGGGTAGTGTCCTGGATTGTGCGCAAGGACGACGGCGTATTCGGGATTGACGTAAACGTTGATGAAATAGATGTTGCGGACAAGAATCTGCAGCTTCCTTATCAGGGAAAGATACTTCTTGTCAGTCATGACAACCATATAATCGTATGGAATGATTCCAATCTTCGTGGCGAAGATGTAAGTAAAGTAGACCCAGTATTTACCAAAAGCTTTATGGACAGCGTCCTGGACAATAAAAACGCAAGCTATGTAAGCTACAATGATGCCGACGGCACAGAAATGTGGGTTCTCGGTTCCAGAGTGGGAGATTCAGGATGGAAGCTTTTCATTTGTCTTGAAAAGGATCTTGTGCTCAGTAATGTGAATACATCCATCAGAATCAAGTATGCGGCACTTCTGCTGATGTTTATTGTTATTTTCCTGTCAGTCAGAATCTACATTTCCAGAAATATTTCCGAACCGGTGTCCAACGTATCGGCCCTAATCAGCAACATGAGCATCGACCATGATTTTACCGAGCGCGTTTACTGTACTTCCAATGACGAGATTGGCGTCATGTCTGCGAACATGAATGAATTCATGGATGAACAGTGTCGTATTGTAAGTTCGGCAAAAGCCACGGGAAATTCCATACTTGAAGGTATTAATACCTGTAACATGGTGGTGGGTAATGTTGAGTCGGAGCTTCGCAATCAGGAAACGGTAACTTCAGGTTTTGCCAACTCCATAAAGGAAATGCATCTTGCCACCGATGAAATTTCCAAAAATTCTGATGAGGTGGCCTCAAAGGTGGTATCGGTTCATGGTCTTTCAAGCAACAGTGTTGAGATGGCCAATAATGCCAAGGAGGCAGTAAACATTCTGCGTGCCGACATAGAGGATTCATCAAAGGCCATAAGACATCTTTATGATCTTACTTCCGGTGTGTCATCCGTGGTTGAGACCATTAGGGAGATTGCGGAGCAGACTAATCTGCTGGCTTTGAATGCCGCAATCGAAGCTGCCCGTGCCGGTGAGCACGGTCGCGGGTTCGCCGTTGTTGCGGACGAGGTTCGGGTCCTGTCATCCAGAACCCAGGAATCAATTAAGGAAATTGAAAACAGCAGTATGGCTTACAAGGAAGGGACGGACAATGCGGTAGCCATGATGAAGAAAAGTTCTGAGAGCTGCGGCAAGACCATTGAGTGGGTGGAATCTATTGTGGACAAGCTGAACGAAATAAATGTTCACATAGGCAAGGTTTCCGAAATGACCAGCGCCATAGCTCATTCGACAACCGTCCAGGAACATAACTTCAGTGAGGTTCAGGACGGAATGGAGGATCTGCGTCAGAGCGCCCAAAAGATAGCGAGCGATATGACAAAATGTTCCGAGGCATACAGTGAACTGCTGGCTGAGTCAAAGGAGATGATGAACGTTTTCAGCAAGTTTGTTCTGCCTGAAGATTATGACAAATGATTCATCAGAAGATGATTCCTGAGGAAACGGAGGTTCGACCTCCGTTTCTGTTTTTTGGCATTCCTTATTTTGCCGGGTTCCTTGAACATGATGCAGTTCTGACTGCAGTGTCGTTGATAATATTTGGTAAAACATATTGATTAACTAGGAAAAGGTAGCTATAATTACGCAACTTTACTTAAGCATGTCATCGCTTAATTGTCTTTAATCGCCGGTAATTGGGGATTTTCAATATATGTCTCTCTAAAAACAAGAAAATTTCGTTAATGGAAATACTTGATAAATATATTTCATATATAACCTATTGACATACTAGGATAGTAGGAATATACTCGGATTTGCAAGGTAAAACTGACGGATGAAAAAAGAATTTCATCACCGGCTCGGATAACGGATCGGAACTGTCTGTCGCAGAAAAATTTTTTAAGGGAAATTTCTGATATGGCAAATGACTGCAGATTTAATACATCGCTTCTTCACGGAACTGGCTCAAAGGGATTTTTCCAAAGGGAGATTCTGCCTCCCATTTCGCAGGTTACGGCATTTCAGTATGAGAGCATGGAAGATTTGGAGGATGTATTTGCCAGAAGAAAAATGGGATTTGCATATACCCGCATCGGAAATCCGACAATAGCTGCTTTTGAACAGAAGATTTGTGCCCTTGAAGACGGAGCGGCAGCAATATGTACGGGGAGCGGCATGTCAGCGGTATCAGCCGCACTCTTAACGGTCTGTCAGAGCGGGGATGAGATTATTGCTGGATCGGGGCTTTACGGCGGAACCATAAGACTGCTCCGTAATTTTGAAAAACTGGGAATCAGAACCGTGTTCGCATCCAGACTTGATGCGGATCATGTGAGGGAACTTATTACCGAAAAAACAAAGGTGGTGTTCGGAGAACTAATTGGAAATCCTTCTCTCTCCGTTCTTGACGTACCAGAGGTTTCGGCAGTGGCGCATGAACACGGAATACCTTTGTTTGTGGATTCCACAACCGCTACTCCGTATCTTGCCAAGCCTCTTAATCTTGGAGCTGACGTGGTGATTCATTCCACCTCGAAATACATAAACGGAAATGGTAATGCGATAGGCGGCATGATTATCGACGGCGCAAGGTTCCCGTGGAATTTTGAAAAGCACGGAGCCCTGTCTGAATTCAGTCAGTTCGGAAGATTGGCGTTTACGGTACGAGCTCGTGCCGAAATATCCAGCAATCTCGGAGGATGTATTTCACCGTTCAATGCCTTTCTCTCATATGTAGGTATTGATACTCTGGGACTCCGCATGGAACGTATATGTGAGAATGCTGCGGCTCTGGCTTCAAGACTTGATGAGGAAAAGGATGTTTCAGTCAACTATCTGACTCTTCCGCATCATCCTGATCATGCATATGTCAGCAGTGAGCTTAATGGTTACGGCGGAGGAATAATGACCATCAGGGTCGGATCAAAAGATAGGGCTTTTAAGGTTATCAATTCCTTAAAGTACGTAAAAATCGCAAGTAACCTCGGAGATGTAAGAACTCTCGTAATACATCCGGCCTCAACCCTGTACCGCAGGAACAGCAGGCAGGAAGCTGAGGCAGCAGGTGTTTTTGATGACACCATCAGAATAAGCGTTGGTATTGAGAACAAGGAGGACCTGATTGATGATTTTCTCAGTGCCATTGAAAAGAGCAGAAATGAGCAAAAGGACTAGTGCAGTCGGAGCCGGTGAGTGTCTCATAACTCCCGAAGCATTGTCCGGAGTGTTTAAACATGCGGCATCGGTATATCCCTTTGAAATGTGCGGGGTGCTGTTGCGAAAAGGCGTAGGTTCTCCAGTTACCGAGTACCGAAGGATGGATAACTGTGAGTCAGGTGCGGCAGCCATGAAATCATTCACCATAGATCCCCTGCTTTTTTTTCGCAGGGAAAGAGAGTGGGCAGCTGAGGGACTTGAAGTAGCAGGGTTCTGTCATTCCCACCCTGACGCTGGGGCCGTGACATCGTCTTCCGACGTTGCATCCATGGTTCCAGGACTGCAGTACATGATTGTTTCCGTTTCTGCAGAAGGAATAAATGAAGTGAGGGTGTGGCAAAAAAAATCCGCAGTCGGTGAGCCTGTCGGAATTCCCGTGAAGGTGGCTGATGATTTCATCAATTACATATAAAACCAAGTCCCGGTAACGGAATCGGCCTGTGAGGCCTGAACGGAACAATCATAAATTAAAAAACAGTAAAGAATAAAAAAGATAAAACAAAAAACAAAAAACAAAAAACAAAAAATAAAAAATAAAAAGCTCAGAATAAAAAAGAAATAACTGAAGCTTATAAAAATATTAAAGAAAAACACGAAAACAAGAGGACGATTATTAATGAAAGTTTACATATCCTCCACGCTCCGCTTCTTTTTCGGGCGTAAAGCTGAAATAGATGTTCAGATACCGAATCCTACGGTCAGCTCCGTTCTGCGGAAACTGACTGAAGAGTTTCCGGAAGCAGCCGGCGGACTTTTTGATAACAGTGAGTTAAGAACATTTATCAGAATTTTTGTTTCCGGAGAAGACTGGACTGACAGATCCTTTCATGATCGGGAAATAGATGAATCTGCACAGGTGCTCATACTGCCTCTCATAGCCGGAGGATCTGCTGATGAAAGTATTATTTCCGACGAGCGCAGAAAGGCTCAGGTTCTTGACGGTGATGAGATCGAGCGCTTCAGTAAGCACCTGCTTCTTCGGGAAATCGGGGTGCCGGGACAGAAGAGAATCAAGGCGGCCAGAGTTGTCATAGCAGGACTGGGGGCTTTAGGTTCCCAGGTTGCGCAAATCCTTGCTGCGGCAGGTGTGGGTACCATCAGAATTATCGATTTTGATTCCGTGGCATTAAGCAATCTTCAGAATCAGCTGCTTTTCGGGATACGTGACGTAAAACGTCCGAAGGTGGCTTCCGTCAGAGACAGAATCCGCGCGGTAAATCGCAACATAACGGTTATTGAGGAAAAAGTAAAAATTGATGCGGACAATGCCGTCAGTCTGATTGAGGATGCCGATCTCGTCATTGACTGTACCGATAACTATAAAACCAGATATCTGCTGAATGATGCGGCGGTTATTGCCGGTATCCCTCTTGTTTTCGGGGCAATATACCAGTTTGAAGGTCTTGTAAGTGTTCTGAATCATGACGGCGGACCTTGTCTCAGATGTCTGTTTCCTGCTCCTCCAGCTCCGGGACTCATGCCTACATGTGCCGAGAACGGAACAATAAGTTCACTTCCGGGAGTGATTGGCAGCATTCAGGCAAATGAGGCGCTGAAGCTGATAATCGGAATCGGTTCACGGTTAAGTGGGAAGCTTCTGAGAATGGATCTTCTCAATCTGACATCGGAAGTACTCAATGTCGGCAGAAATAAGGACTGCCCGTTCTGCGGAGAGAAATCATCACGCGTAAGGGTGGAGGACTTTGATTATGACGAATTCTGCGGACTCAGACAGGAGGATACCGAGATTCCGGTGGAAACCATAAGTCCAGAGGAACTTACAAGAAGAATTGACAATAACGAGCCTCTGACCATCGTGGATGTCCGTGAGCCTCATGAAAGAACTATTCTGCGTTTTTCAGGTGCGGTTGTCATTCCTATAGGTCAGCTCGAAAGAAGGAAAAAGGAGCTTAATCCTGAAATTGATACGGTAATTATCTGTAAGGAAGGAAAGCGCAGCATTCTGGCTGTAAGAACCCTGAAGGAAGCAGGGTATCTCGGTCCGGTATACAGCCTTAAGGGCGGGCTTGATTCGATGAAGGATATTATCTTATCCGGTGAAGGCGGGTGGATTTAGCATTCCCCTGCATTGTTAGAACTAACTTAATGTTTTTGTAAGGAGTCTGTAATGACAACAAATAATAATGATTCAACTCAGATAAATGCACTTGGCAAGGCTGCGGCCTATAATCTTGCCAATGTGACCAAGACAAAGCCTCAGTTCGGTTCAATCACTCCTAAGTGGTTAACCAAATTTCTGGAATTCAAGGGACTTGAAACCGGTATTTTCAGAGTAAACAAGGTGGTTGAAGGTGAAACTCCGCTTGACGTTTTATGCAGTCAGACCAAAAAGTCAGACATTATTCCTGAAGGTTATGTTGAGTATGAAACTGAACCGCGTGAATATCAGCTGAACTCGATTTCCACCATCATTAACGTAAATACCGCCATCGAAGACGTTTACAGTTCTCCGTATGATCAGGTTCAGGAACAGCTTGCTCTGGCAATCGAATCACTGAGAGAACGTCAGGAAAGCCAGCTCATCAACAACGATGATTACGGTCTCTTAAAGAATATTGCTGATTCTCAGAGAATTCAGACCAGAAACGGTGCTCCTACACCTGATGACCTTGATGAACTTATCACCAAGGTGTGGAAGGAACCTTCATTCTTCCTGGCCCATCCGAGAGCAATTGCAGCATTTGAAAGAGAATGCACTAAGAGAGGCGTACCTCCTGTAGTCGTAAATCTTTCAGGCGGTACTTTCCTTACTTGGAGAGGTATTCCAATTATTCCTACCGATAAGCTCCTTGTTGACGGTCTCAAGAATCCTACCTCACAGAGCGGTAAGACCAATATTCTTCTTGTCAGAACCGGTGAAGCCAAGCGCGGTGTAATAGGTCTGTTCCAGGCCGGTCTCAAGAATGAACATTCAAGAGGTCTTTCAGTACGCTTCCGCGGTATTGACAATAAGGGCGTTGCTTCATATCTGCTGTCACTGTACTGCTCTGCAGCCATCCTTGCAGATGACGCAATAGCTGTTCTCGAAGATGTAGAGGTTGGTGAATACTATGACTACGACTAATTCGGACGGAAATTTTGAGCATCTCGCGGGAGTACCGTCGGCTGCTGAGCTGACCATCCTGGCGAACCAGCTTTTTCCGGATCTGACCGAAGGTGTCAATGCTACGGAAACCGGAGCCGAGGTTGCCGATGTTCGTGAAACCGAGCAGGCGGCATATGCGGCTTCCGCCGAAACCGGTGTGGGAGCACTCCCGTCTGGAGTCCCTTCCTTTAACTGGGACGATCCGTTTGCGTACGGTAACGGCGTACCCGGAGTTTCATTGGTACCCGGTATTTCCGGCAACAGTGGAAGTGAAGAGGCTGTCAGTTACGCTCCGAAGGTAATTTCGGCTGAACAGGCGAGGGAGCTGGAATCACGACAGAAGCAGGATGCTTCAACTGAAAACGCCATTGTTTCAGGGGGGCAGACAGAAAGTGAGAGCTCAGTAAGAATCGGCACAAAAACCCTTGCACAGATTCGTGAAGACTTTCCGATTCTGTCAGAGCAGATCAACGGTCATCAGCTGGTATGGCTTGATAACGGAGCGACCACTCAGCGCCCGCAGCAGGTTATAGACAGAATAGCTCATTACTATCGTTATGAGAATTCCAACGTGCACCGCGGAGCCCACACGCTGGCGGCCAGATCCACCGATGCCTACGAGAATGCCAGACGCATAGTCAAGGACTTCATCGGAGCCTCTTCCGCACAGGAAATTGTTTTTGTGCGCGGTACCACTGAGGGTATTAATCTGGTAGCCAACTCATTTGTGCTGCCGCAGCTTAAACCGGGAGATGAAATCATTGTTTCAATCCTTGAACATCATGCCAACATTGTTCCGTGGCAGCTGATTGCCCAGAAAACAGGGGCGGTAATCAAGGTTATTCCATGTGACTCTACCGGTCAGCTTATTCTCAGTGAATATGAAAAACTGTTTACTGCAAGAACCAGGTTCGTTTCCGTAACTCATGTTTCGAACGTTCTCGGTACCGTTACTCCGGTGGAGGAGCTGATTGCAATTGCGCACAGACACGGAGTGAGAATTCTTATTGACGGCGCACAGTCAGTTGCACATATCCCTGTCAACGTAAGTGCATGGGATGCTGACTTCTTCGTGTTCTCCGGACATAAGATCTATGCACCTACAGGCATCGGTGTCGTGTACGGCAAGAAGGAACTTCTCCAGGCTGCGGAGCCTTATCACGGAGGCGGAAACATGATTGCGGATGTTACGTTTGAACGTACCATCTACAATGACGTGCCTAACAAGTTCGAGGCAGGAACCGGAAGCATAGCTGACGCCGTAGGTCTCGGGGCCGCTCTGGAGTATCTCTCCGGCATAGGCATGCCGTGCGTATACCGTCGTGAGCATGAACTTATCCAGTACGGACTTAAGGAACTGAAGAAGATTCCAGGACTGACTCTGGTGGGAACTGCTGCCAATAAGTCTTCAGCACTGGCATTTAAGCTTGCCGGTCATTCCGACGATGAGGTGGGCAAAAGACTCGATTCATACGGTATTGCCGTACGAACCGGTCACCACTGTGCTCAGCCGGTGTTAAGGCATTTTGGATACGAAAGCACCGTCAGACCGACCCTTGGTATCTATAACTCTGAAAGTGACATTGATGCACTGGTAAGAGCCTTAAGAACCTTCGGTTAGTACTGATACGGGAATTTTGTTATTAGGACGGGACTGAATCCGTTCAGTCCCTCCTCTCGGTTCGGGGAATTTGGAAAATTATGAACTATACAGGTATTGAGCCTGAAATTGACGAACTTGTGCAGCTTGTCGTAACTGACCTCAGAGGCAGTAAGAATATTGATGATTCAGATTTCTACGGCAAACCTGATAAGCACGAGGTGCATTCCGTGGTGGATGCTCTGTTCGGTATTGTTTATCCGGGATACTACAAGGACAGAAACGTTAAAATCTACAATCAGTCACATTCGGTGGCGGTGACTGTTGAGAACATTTTTTACCATCTGAACAAACTGGTGGTTAAGGCTCTGGATTTCTGCAGAAAACGCGGAACAATGTCTGAAGGGGATAGAAAGCATGAAGGATTCCGCATCTGCAGTGAATTCTTCAGAAAAATTCCGGAAGTACGCCGGCTTATCGAATCGGATCTACTGGCTGCATATGACGGGGATCCGGCAGCGGGATGTCTGGAAGAGGTTATTCTGGCGTATCCCGGACTTGTAGCCATTACCGTTTACCGTCTGGCACATGAACTGTACCGGCTTAACGTTCCGGTAATACCGAGACTCATGACAGAGTATGCCCATGCCAAAACAGGCATAGACATTCATCCGGGAGCCAGAATAGGTGAAGGCTTCTTTATTGACCATGGAACGGGGATCGTTATAGGTGAAACCTCTGTTATAGGTAAAAATGTTAAGATTTACCAGGGGGTAACCATCGGTTCTCTTTCAACCAGAGGCGGTCAGAAGCTGTCCGGAGTAAAAAGACATCCGACAATCGGTGACAATGTAACAATTTATGCGGGGGCCTCAATTCTCGGCGGGGAGACCGTTGTCGGGGATAACACGGTTATAGGAGGCAACACCTTCATTACGTCATCAGTACCGGCGAATACCAAGGTAAGAATAAAAAATCCTGAAATTGAGTATCTGACCGCAGATCATAAATGGCAGGTGGAGGAAGTAAAGCCCGGAGATGCATGGTTTTACATAATATAGTTGAAATTGAATCATTCATAAGGAACAATAAATGTTTATAACTGTAGCAGGAAAGAGAAAGGAAGTTGAAGACGGAATTACCGTGGAGAAGCTCATTGAAATTGAAAAGGTTGAGACTCCGCTGTATGTTTCAGTTTCCGTAAACGGAGAATTTGTCAAGTCAGGTACATTCGGCGAGACTGTTCTCAAGGAAGGTGACGAAGTGGAATTTCTGTATTTTATGGGAGGCGGCAGCTATGGCGTTTACTAATGAGCAGCTTGAACGCTATTCAAGACACATTCTACTCAGTGAGATTGGTGTTAAGGGGCAGAAAAAGCTTCTGGAATCCAAGGTGCTGATTATAGGCGCCGGCGGCCTCGGTTCACCTGCGGCACTTTATCTGGCCGCGGCCGGCGTGGGAACCATCGGTATTGCCGATGCCGACGTTGTTGACCTGTCAAACCTACAGCGTCAGGTTATCCACACTACAAAGGATATAGGCGTGAAGAAGGTTATTTCCGCAGCTGAAACAATGAAGGCGATAAATCCGGACATCACCGTAAACACCTATGAGGATTTTGTGGACAGTTCCAACATTATGGATCTGATTAAAGATTATGACTTCATTCTTGACGGAACTGATAATTTTCCGGCGAAGTTTCTCATAAATGATGCCTGCGTAATGGCCGGTAAGCCGTTCAGCCACGCAGGAATCATCAGATTCAAGGGACAGCTTACAACCATTATTCCGGGAAAGGGACCATGCTACCGCTGCATTTTCAAGGAACCGCCTCCAAAGGATGCCGTACCTACCTGTAAGCAGGCCGGGGTTATCGGGGCAATGGGCGGTGTAATTGGTTCACTGCAGGCCATGGAAGCCGTAAAGTACATTACCGGGGTGGGGGATCTTCTGGTGGGTTATCTGCTTACCTATGATGCACTTAAGATGGAATTCCATAAGATTAAGCTTCCGGCACGTGGTGAAGGCTGTGCCGTATGTTCTGATCATCCTGAGATTACCGAACTTAGGGATTATGAACAGCCGACCTGCGAGCTTAAGCTTTAATGCTGACGGGAGGTGTGCATGAAGATTACCATTTCAAAAAAGGATTTTGAGGCCGTGTGCCGTCATGCCTTTGCGGAACTTCCTGATGAGGCATGCGGACTTTTGGCCGGTTATGATCGGGAGGACGGGGTCAGAGTAATTCAGAAGGTATATCTGCTTACCAATATTGATCATACCAATGAACATTTTTCCATTGATCCTTCAGAACATCTTGCGGCCATCAAGGACATGCGGGCCAACGGCCTGTCTCCGCTCGGAAACTGGCATTCCCATCCGGAAACTCCGGCAAGACCGTCACAGGAGGATCTGCGCTGGGCAAACGACAGCAGAGCCAGCTATCTCATTCTGTCACTTGCCGATCGTGATAATCCGGTGCTGAACGGATTTCATGTTGAGGGTGATTTGAGCAACCGTACGTCAAGAAAGGAAGAAATAATAATAACCGACAATAATGACTGACGGCTGATGCCGATGATTTTAACGGAAAAACATAGGGAGATGATTATGTCTGAAACTGAAATATTACCTGATGACAAAATAGATATTACCGACGTGACCTGTCCGATAACTTTTGTGAAAACAAAGGTGGCTCTTGATGAATTGGAAAACGGTCAGATTCTGCAGGTGCATCTTAACGGCGGTGAACCGATTCAGAATGTACCGCGCAGCGTTAAGGATGAAGGCCACTCCGTCCTTAAGGTTCTTGAAAATGCCGACGGTACCTTTGAGCTTTTCATAAGAAAGAATGAGGACTGACGGAATTTTAAACCGTAAGTACGAATACCTGGTAAAGACAGGATGAAAGAAGCCCCGGCAGTGTGGACTGCCGGGGCTTCGGACATTAGTTAGAACGTTACGGACAGGTTATCTTAAGTTCTTGCTTATGACCATGATGTCGCAGCCGACGTCGTCGGTAATCTGCTCGCACACATTTCCGATGATGTTGCCCACTACTCCTTTTCTTGCGGAATTACCTATGAGAATGAAGTTTGCGTTCAGCTTCTTTGCCTGATGGTATATGACATCGTCAGGCTGACCTATGCAGATGTGGCAGTTGCTTTCAGGAATTCTGTGCTTCTTTGCAAATAACACGAGCTTGTCTGAACTTTGGTTGTATACGGCTTCACTGTAAAGATCCGGAGAGAAACCTGGAATTTCCACCAGGGTTGAAGGTGTAATAGGAACAGCCGCATTCACAAGGTGTATTGTTCCCCCGGTAAGCGTGGATATCTGCTGGGCATGTCTCAGTAGTCTGAGATTCATCAGTCTCTGAGCATTCAGATCCTCATCATCAAAGTTTATTGCAACGAGGATGTTTGCACCAGGAGTCCATGAGTGTTCCTTGGCAATGATTACCGGAATCGGGGAGTATCTGAGAAGTTTCCAGTCGAGAGGCGTATAGAGCAGTTTCTTGGTTAGGTCGTGATTATCGGCAACCTTTATGAGAAGGTCGTAATCACCGGCGTTGATTTCATCAACAATTGCCCTGGTAACGCTTCGTTGCCAGACGATTTTGCAGTCGATGTCACTGTGTTCGGCATTCAGTTTTCCCACAGCCTGTTCAATCATCTGTTCGTGGGCGACAACCAGTTTGTTTTTCAGATCAAGCTGAGTCTGTACGTCAAGAACGGATGTCAGTTCGGCTGAAAAATCATACATTGCAATCATTGCTGTTATTCTTGTGTCCGGGGAAAAAGACGCTATCTCCAGAGCTCTGGTCAGTGCCGTATTTTTTTCTGAACCGGGTTCCACAACTGCGAGGATATGTTTGTATTTTCTCATACGTCCTCCTTGGTAACGGATAAGTAAAGATCCATAATAAAATTTTAGACAAATTTCCGTACAAAGTTTTTGAATTCAGTCCATTAATTGAAATAAGCGGAGCAGTTCAGTTTAAAAAGTGTGGCCTATAACTAAAAATCGGGGATGGCGGGAGCGGACTGACACGTGCAGTCCGTGAACGGTTCAATGAAAGTTTCAATGAAAGGTGTGGAATGATCGGTTTAAAGAATTACGATAAGGTTAGGATTCAACTATGTCCTGAAGTCTGTCCAAATTGATGATCGTGATGTATTTGCCCTTGACTGAAATAATCTGTTTCTGCTGGAATCTTGAGAGCAGACGGCTGATGGTTTCAACTGTAAGGGATATGTAGTTTCCTATTTCGTATCTTGTCATCGGCAGCTTTATTTCGTTTCCTGAAAGATTTCTTCTTTTAAGATTGTCTGAAAGATGCATGATAAACGTTGCCAGCCTCTGTTCAGCTGTCTGTTTTGATATCATCATCATGAGATTCTTTTTTACGGATATCTCGGCACTGATAAGCTTCAGAAGCCTGAGGTTCATGTCCGGATACCTGCTGGCCAGTCTCATCAAAGGTTCAAAGGGAATTTCACAGATGTTTGATGTTTCGAGGGTCTGGGCAAAGGACTGGTGCCTGTTGTCTGCGATGGCATCAAAACCGATGAGATCACCTGGCATGTGGAAGCTGGTTATCTGCTCTTCGCCGTGTTCGTTTATTGAATAGATTTTTACTCCGCCGGATCTGATGGCGTAGAGATTTTTCAGTTCGTCACCTGCCTTGTAGATTATTGAGGCCTTCTGATAGTTTTTCTTTCTTTCGATAATGCTGTCTATTGCCGCAAACGTCTGATGATCAAAGCTTCCGGTTGCAAGGCACAGGGAGTTTACCAGACATGAGGCGCAGGAAAAATCGCTGGGAGATTTTGAATTTTTTTGGCGGGATGTCATGGCTTGTCCTCATGGTCGGTAATTTAAACGTTTTTGTTTAAATCTTAGGTTAAATACCGTGGTGTCTCAAATATTTTTCCATGATTATATGATAAAAATTGAGATATTTCATGTGTCGTCGGAAATGACGGATGTCAGGACGGCTGTCTGTACAAAAAACTAAAATTGTCTGATAATGCTCTGATGATTTGACCTGTTTCCGTATAATGCACTGACGGAGATAGGAGGATTAAACCGGGTAACGGAGGAAGGGAATGAGTTTGGAAAACAGAATAAAGGATATATGGTTCGGTAATTCCTGCTGGAAATATCCATTACTGCCGTTGTCAGCTCTTTATGCCGCCGTTACTTCCGTGAGACGTTTTCTTTACCGCCGGAACATTCTGAAAAGCTACCGCAGCAGTATTCCGGTAATTGTTGTCGGAAACATAATGGTGGGAGGAAACGGCAAAACACCGGTGGTCGTCGGGATTGCCGATTACTTCCGGAAAAACGGATTCCGTGTTGCTGTGGTAAGTCGCGGATATAAGGCCCATCCTCCGGCATATCCGTATGAGGTAACGGCTGAGAGTCCGGCGGAACATTCCGGGGATGAACCGAAGCTTATTCTGAAAAGAACAGGGGCTGCGGTTATTATTGATCCTGTAAGAAGCCGTGCGGCAGCCCTGGCCGAAAAACAGGCTGACGTGATTATCACCGATGACGGTCTGCAGCACTATGCACTGAAACGTGACGTTGAAATAATTGTGATGGACGGTATCCGCAGAACCGGTAACGGACATCTTTTCCCGGCAGGACCGCTTAGGGAAGGGGAGTGGCGTCTGAAATGCGCCGATTATCTCATAAACAACGGCGGAGAGCCCCGTGATGGTGAGGTACCGATGAAACTTGAGGTGGACGGGGTTCTTCCTGTTGATGAAACATTATCGCCTCTTCCTGACGGTGCTGAAATCATTGCTCTTGCCGGCATCGGCAGTCCTGCACGTTTTTACGATACGCTGTCCGGAATGGGATACAGGATTGTCAGAAAGGTTGAAATCGGGGATCATGAGAAGGCGGACATCAGCCTGCTGCTTCAGGCCGAAAAGGATTATCCCCTGGTCATGACGGAAAAGGACTTCGTCAAGTATGCTGGATGCGGCCTGAAAAATTCATATTATGTACCGGTGTCGGCCGATCTGCCTGAGAATTTTTACGGCGAACTGCTGTCAAAGGTAAAACGGCTTTCAGCCGGAAAGTAAAGATACCGGTGTGAATAGACTAAAAAAACAGAAAAATTGGAGAATGGCGTGAAATTTACAGTTATTATTCCCGCAAGATATGCATCATCAAGATTACCCGGAAAGCCGTTAATGGATATATGCGGCCGTCCGATGATTGTCAGGGTGGTGGAACAGGCCCTGCAGGCGGGGGCAGACAGAGTGGTTGTGGCTACCGATGATGACCGTATCGTGAAAGCCTGTGAAGGTTGCGGTGCCGATGTGTGTCTGACCTCTAAGGACCATAATTCTGGAACCGAAAGACTTTCCGAGGTTGTGGAAAAGCTTGGGCTTCCTGATGACGAGATAGTTGTCAACGTACAGGGTGACGAGCCTCTTATTCCTCCTGAAAACATTCGTCAGGTGGCTGAGCTTCTGGACAGAACATCGGCTCCTATGTCCACACTGTGTGTTCCGATTGAAGGCGAGGAGGTTTTTAACCCTAACTGCGTTAAGGTTATTTTCAATCACAGAAATGAGGCTATTTACTTCAGCCGTGCTCCGATTCCGTACGAAAGGGATAATTTCAGGGCCAATAACATGGCGGCTAAGGATGGTCATGCAAGACACCTCGGGATCTATGCTTACAGAGCAGGATTCATTAAGGAATATGTACGAATGAGTCCGTGTGCCCTTGAGGCAATAGAATCTCTTGAACAGCTGAGAGTAATGTACTACGGATACAGAATTGCAGTGGATTATGCCCTTTCCGATCCGCAGGTAGGAGTCGACACTGCGGAGGATTTGGAAAAGGTTAGAGAAATCTTTTCTAAAAAATATCTATAATCATTGAATTATCATATAAAAGACTGTATATATGTAATACGTGAGTCAAGTATGCGGTTGAATCCCTTATCTTGATTGTTATTCAGCAATAAAGGAAATATTAAACATGAATCTCAGTACTTCCAACCCGATGACCAACAGTGAAAGACTTATAAAGTCATCCAGAGAAAACGCCGTTGAGAATGCCGGCGTGTTTTCAGTAAGAGGGGCCTGCACCAAAGGCGGCTTTATGATTGCCCTCTGTTTCTTTTCCGCATGCCTTACCTACGCCAACCAGTTGGGTGGTGTAGCAACTATCGTTGCCCTGATATGCTCTCTCATAGCTTATTTTGCGGGTATCTTTATTCCTAGCATTGCAAAAATCTGCGCTCCGGTTTATGCCATCTGTGAAGGTGCACTGCTTGGAGGCTTCAGTTCCTATGTTGATAACAGATTCGGTGCGGGACTCAGTATTTATGCCCTTCTCGGTACTGTTTCAATCGGCGGCATTGTATTTGTCGGTTACATTTCCGGTATTTTCAAGGTGAATCAGAAACTCATTAATATTGCCATTACTCTCGGTCTGGCACTTATGATCACTTATCTTGCAAATATGCTGCTTCCTCTGTTCGGCGGTCGTGCATTCACTTCCATTGCCGATACTTCACTTCTCGGATTCGGTATCAATCTTGTTGCACTTGCTGTAGGTGCTGTTTATCTTCTTATTGATTTCGACAAGGTGTTCGAGCTTGAAAACAACGCTGACAGCCGTTACGAATGGGTATGGGGCATGGGTTTCCTGGCCAGCATCGTTTGGGTTTACATTGAGCTTCTCAAGCTTGCCGTTAAGATTCAGGTTCTTCTGAACGGTGATGATTAACTTCGTAAGATAAGCAGGAATTTCTGAGAAGAGGCGGTTCATGCTGTTATGAACCGCCTTTTTTATGTTCGGATAAAGAGCCCCTGAACAGGCTTTTCGGGCGTCATGTACATACGGAAAAACATGAACACATCAGACTGTTTCATATCGTTCCGGAAGTATTTTCCATGCGTGTCCGCATGTCATTTTTCCGTTTTAAAAATTTTCAGAAAAATGCTCAAAAAACGTTTGACAAACAAGATTAAAAAATGTAAAGTCACTCACAATTCTTCGGAATTAACAACCAGAAGAGGCGCTCTTCTTAGGTATCCCGATTAGCTAACATGCTTAACATGCAGTCGGGAGAGGGAATGAAGAGCCGAGGCAATCTGAAACAGCATTAATCCGATTGTCGGCTATGGAGGCTGAATCCTTCAGGCTGTCACACTTAAGGTGAAGTGCTTCTGGCGGATTATTTCCCCGCCTTTATCAAACTTTCCCTTAGGTAACTCAAACAATCATTTTTTATTCTAGGAGTTCATATGAACCAGGTTTGTGTTGCCAAGTTCGGTGGTACCAGCGTTGCTAACTACCAGGCAATGTGCAATTGTGCAAAGATCGTAACCAATAACCCTAATACCAAGCTTGTAGTTTTAAGTGCAAGTGCCGGTGTTACCAATTTACTTGTTGAACTTGCATCAGGTACCCTTGATCAGGCAAGCATTGAGCAGCGTATGGAAAAGCTCTCTGCAATTGAAAATTCCATTCTTAATGATTTAGGCCGTCCTGCCGCCATCACCGAAGAAATTGAAAAGCTTCTTCATGAAATCAGAGATCTGGCAAATCATGCCATTCAGGAACATGATGATGCCTTAACTGACAGAATCGTTTCATTCGGTGAAATCATGTCAACCAAGCTCTTCACTGAAGTTTTAAACAGCCTCGGTTATAAGGCAAAGTGGTTCGACGTACGTAAGGTAATGAGAACCGACAGCGTATTCGGTAAGGCTGCTCCAATCATCGAAGTAATCGGTAACTGTGCAAAGGAACAGATTGCTCCGTTACTTGACGACTACATTGTTGTTACTCAGGGCTTCATTGGTTCTAACGCCATCGGTCAGACCACCACTTTAGGTCGTGGCGGTTCAGACTACAGTGCTGCTCTTCTCGGTGAAGCAATTCCGGGCTGTGCCGCAATTGAAATCTGGACTGACGTTCCTGGTATCTACACTACCGATCCGCGTCTTGTTCCTGAAGCTCATGCAATTCCTGAAATTACCTTCTCTGAAGCTGCCGAAATGGCAACCTTCGGTGCCAAGGTTCTGCACCCTGCAACCATTTTCCCTGCAGTACGCAAGAACATCCCTGTATTCGTAGGTTCTTCAAAGGAACCTGAAAAGGGCGGTACCTGGGTTCGTAAGGAAACCAATTCAAAGCCAACCTTCAGAGCCGTTGCTTTAAGAAAGAACCAGATTTTATTAACCCTCCAGAGCCCTAACATGATTGGTGCCTGCGGTTTCCTGGCAAATATCTTCAGTATTTTTGCAAAGTACGGTATTTCAGTTGACCTCATTACCACTTCAGAAGTAAGTGTTGCCCTTACCATCGACTATACCGGCAGCCAGTCAAGCGGTAAGTCTGTACTCAGCGAACAGTTATTACAGGAACTCAAGTCATTCTGCCGTGTACGTATCGACGAAGGTCTGTCACTCATTGCCTTAATCGGTAACGGCATGAGTCAGGTTAGCGGTACCGGTGCTGCAGTATTCTCATCAATCTGTGACGTTAACATCCGTATGATCTGCTACGGTGCAAGCACTCACAACCTGTGCTTCCTGGTTAATGAGGATCAGGCTCCAAAGGCTATCGCCGAATTACACCACAAGCTTCTTGAAGGTAATCCAACCACTATCAAGTAACGGTTATGGTGATTAACGGAGTTCCGTCAGGGAATTTCCGTATGTGAGAAATCAGGGGATGTCCCGTATTAACGGGACATCCCCTTTGTTTTGTTGTCCGGCAAAGATGTCGTCGTTTAACCTAAACTTTGTTGTAATTCATATGTTTAGGACACATAAGACCGAATTTCAAATAACGTGAGGTTCGGTCTTTCTATTTCTCGATTTCACTTAGGATAA